>CAZICR010000255.1:0-5199 GCA_964537795.1 uncultured Cellvibrionaceae bacterium
ATTGTGTCCGGTGATGAGAATAATTATGTGGTGCGTATCCGCGATCCCTATGGCAAACGACTCACGCCCAAAGAGGCGAGAGAGTTGCTTACTATTTTGCGTAAAAATCTGATCTGATGACGCTGATCCGGTTTGCATCGCTGGGCAGCGGCAGTCGGGGTAATGCGACATTGGTTGAATGGGCCTCAGGGACTTTGATGATTGATTGCGGTTTTAGTGTGCGGGAAACCGAGCAACGTTTACGGCGATTGGGTAAAGAGCCAGAATCGATAAAAGCGATTCTGGTGACCCATGAGCATGGTGATCATATCAAGGGAGTTGCGGCCTTCTCCAGGCGCCACCAGATTCCGGTTCATATGACTCCTGGCACCTACCAGAGTCGGCAATTGGGCGATTTGCCAAAACTGAATTTGATTCAGGCCTATCAACCCTTTGAAATTTCAGGATTGCAGATAACTCCGGTTGCGGTTCCCCATGATGCGAGGGAGCCTTCGCAATTTGTTTTCGAACATCAAGGGAAACGCTTGGGCATACTTACCGACTTGGGTAGTATTACACCCCATGTTGAGGCCGAGTTCCAGAATCTGGATGCCATGGTACTGGAAGCGAATCACGACCCTTTCATGCTGGTATCAGGTACTTACCCTCCCGGTTTGAAGCAAAGGGTAGGCGGTTCCTGGGGGCATTTGAGTAACCAGCAAGCTGCCGGTTTTTTGCAGCGATTGGATTGTGCAAGGTTGCAACATTTGGTTGTTGCCCATATCAGCCAACAAAACAATCGATTGGATTTGGCTCAGTCCGCAATAGCGCCTGTCGCCAAGGAAATTAAACAAATTACTTACGCCTGTCAGGATCAGGGATTTGATTGGCTATCAATTTATTGAATTATCTTTAGAGAGAAATTTATGCAAAAACTTGAACAACTTTATGCAGGCAAAGCCAAATCTATTTTTAAAACAGATGATCCTGATCATTTGATTATGTTATTTCGCAATGACACATCGGCATTTGATGGCAAGCGTATTGAACAATTGGATCGCAAAGGAATGGTCAATAATAAATTTAATGCGTTTATTATGGGGAAATTGCAGGCTGCTGGCATTCCTACCCATTTTGTAAAACTCTTGTCAGATACTGAATCAGTTGTAAAAAAAATGCACATGATTCCAGTGGAATGCGTAATACGTAATCATGCGGCAGGTTCATTGGTCCGTCGTTTAGGGGTTCAGGAAGGAATGGCGTTAACGCCCCCCACGTTTGAGTTATTTTTAAAAAATGATGCCTTGGGCGACCCTATGGTGAATGAGACCCATGTTCAAGCTTTTGGATGGGCAACCTTGGAACAATTGGCAACCATGAAAGCCCTGACATTCAAAATCAATGAAGTTTTAAAGAGCTTGTTTGATTCGGGCAATATGATGTTGGTAGATTTCAAAGTGGAATTTGGTGTGTATAAAGATCAAATTATTCTGGGAGACGAGTTTTCTCCTGATGGCTGTCGCTTGTGGGATAAGGTCACCCGTGAAAAACTGGATAAGGATCGTTTCCGACAAAATCTTGGTAATGTGGTGGAATCCTACGAGATGGTAGGGCAGCGCTTGGGTTTAACATTTTAATCAAAAGGGGCAGTGGCCCCTTTTTTATTGACTATACTTCTGTTTGTCCCTGTGTTTTGGGGTATTCAATGAATAACATCATTAAAAAATCAGGAGTATCAGTGTGAAAGAACGTCGTCATTATGAACGTACCTCTACCTCTTTTCGGGTAGAAATCTCACACCCCAGTTTTGGAACCCTGGTCGGGTTTGCCAAGGACGTTTCAGATGGGGGCGCACAGGTACAGTTGGAGACTCAGGTTTTTCCACCAGTCGGCACTGAAGTTATGGTGCGTTTTCGCAAAAATGCCGGCGCGGTTAATGTAGAGCCGGTTAATATGAAAGTGATGTACCAAATGCGCAATACAGTCGGATTAATGTTTACTAAACGTTAGATTAAAGCAAACATTGATTACCATAAATAAATTCTGCTTTATCGTCTTGCAGATTAGTTTTTAACTGTTTTAGATTTTTGCAATCTGTAATTGAATTGTTGGAAATATTTATCTGTTTCAAATGTAATAGATTTAGTAAAGGTTCTATTTGAACGATTTTATTGTTTTGTAAAAATAAAATTTCCAGTCGCCCCAGTTTATTCAGTGCAGTGATGCTATGAATATGGTTGTTGCTTAAATTTAATTCCTTCAGTGCAAAAAATTTATCCAATCCATCCAAATCCTTAATTCCTGCTTCGCTACAATTGAGTCTTGTCAAATCTTCTGCTTTGGTAATATGTAGATCATAAATGGTTTGGGTAATACATTCGCTCAAAGCTAGATCCGAAATCTGAAAATCTTTAAATACACCTGCAGGCGTATATACTGTGCGATCATTTAAACTGACAGAGTAATTTTTACACCCCGCAAAAGATCCGGTTAACAAAATTACCAACATAATTTTTTTATACATTTGTGAAACCTTTCCAGAGCATGATGGCCTGACTTGATAGACTTAAGCCAGATACTTATGAGTTAAATTAAACAAGGCTTATATCAGGTAATAACAAGTTAGGCAGTAGTAGTGATAAATAGACGCCTGTTGGATTGTATAGTTCATAGTTTAAAATGCAATTCATTGTTATCATGCATTCAGCTGAAATTCATCCACTTATTTGTAAATTAGTCTCCAACCTCAACATCATTAACAGGAAAATCATTATGAAAGCATTATTAGTTGCCTTCTTATCTGTTTCATTATTTGCTTGTACAACTGTTGATCCTTATACCGGGGAACAGAAAACCAGTAAAACAGCTAAAGGTGCTGGTATCGGTGCAATCGCTGGTGCGGTTTTAGGCGCCGCAACCGGCGACAATGCCAAAGATCGCCGCGAACGCGCACTAAAAGGTGCGGTCATTGCAGGCGGTGTTGGCGCAGGTGTTGGTAACTATATGGATCGTCAGGAAGCCAAACTTCGTCAAGAGTTACAAAGCACCGGCGTTCAGGTAAGACGCGAAGGTGATAATTTGGTTTTGATTATGCCCGGCAATATTACTTTTTCATCCGGTAATGCAGATATTCGTGCAGATTTTTATGACGTATTAAATTCTGTTGCGAAAGTCTTGGTTGAATTTAAAGAAACTGCAATCAAAGTTAGTGGTCACACAGATTCAACAGGTGGCGATAAAATTAATATCCCATTAAGTCAAAATCGTGCTGACAGCGTAGCTCGCTATTTGCGTACCCAGAAAATTAGCAGTAGCCGTATTCAATCTTATGGTTACGGTTCGCAATATCCTGTGGACAGCAATTCAACTGAGTCAGGCAAGCAAGCTAACCGTCGAGTAGAACTGGAATTGGTTCCAAACGTCGAATAAATCAAATAGAGTTTGATTGAAAAACCACCCAATGTCGGGTGGTTTTTTTTAACTAAAAATAATATTCCAGGTTTAAGCACGCAAAGTATCTAAATAAGAGTTCAATGTAGTAAATAACTGAGTCAACATTTCCGGCGCTTGCATGCATTTGGCTGTGCCCATAATTCCTTGATAGCTACTTAACAAAAACAGGGTGGTATTATTAGGATCCAAATCTTTTTTGACAAAACCATTATTCTGGCCTTCTTCAAGTGCGGCGCATACAGATTTGTGAATAGTCATCATCACATTTTGTAATCTATCTTTAAACCCTTCATCAAGTGCGGACATTTCTTGCGAAAGATTATTACACGGGCAGCCCTTAAAGTTTTGTTCCGATGAAAAACACTCGGCTTTCCACAAAAACATTTTTTGCAATCCGCTAATCGGATCTTCTCCCGGCTTTAAAAATTCTTGCCAGAATTGCATAAAATGACCCAATATAATTTCATCCACTACGGCGTAGCCTATGGAAAGTTTGCTGGGGAAATAATGGTAAAGTGCCCCTTTGGCTAATTGCGTTTTTTGCAATATGGCGTCGATACGCATACCTTGAAATCCGTTTTCATAAATTTCTTCATGAGCGGCTTCGAGAATACGCATGCGCGTGTTTTCAGGTGGAGCAAACTTAAACATAACTACCTCAATACTATTTTCGCTGTGCATTAGACAGTTGCGATTAAAATCCGCATCGCTTCAAACGCTTGTAAATGCGGATTACTCGGGAAAAAATGCACTTGGTCAGTGGTTAATCCAGAAAGCCTATACCACTTGCTATAAAGCCAACAACAAGTAGAGTTGCTAAGTTCACCAACCTGCGCCAGTGCGAGCATATAGGGTGACCATAATTGACTCTTTGGGTCTTGATTGAAATGGGCACCGACCATTTGGTCTGTGGTTGCCAATCTAGCTACAGACCAGTTGGTCTGTCAATGGGTTGGTTGGGTTTAACGATAAAATCCGGTTTTTGTGATTGTGTATTTGTTGCCGCAGGAATGACAACCTCAACATGAATAATTTTTTTAATTAATATCGGGATAACAATGTTGAAAAATTCAAAATATCTAATCGCAATTTTATTAGCCGGTTTGTTGATCGCCCAATGGGTATTAAATGAGGGGTATCTTACTGCGGATGCAACCGCCAAACAAAAAAATCCTGAAGCAATTCCTACATCTGAATCCTCTGGCAATATTGATAATCCTGAACTTTGGCAATTATTTCAAAGTCGCCAATCGGATGTTTGGTTAATAGCGTCGGGTGAAGTTATTAAAATTTTGTCTGACGACAATAAAGGTAGCCGGCATCAACGGTTTTTAGTTAAGGTTAATTTAACGCAAACGGTTTTAATTGCGCATAATATTGATCTTGCCAAAAGGCTGGCCAATCTGCAAATGGGTGATATGATTCAATTTTATGGTGAGTATGAATGGAATGAAAAAGGTGGTGTTATTCATTGGACTCATCATGATCCTGCAGGAAAAAAAGCTGGCGGATGGATTAAGCACAATAATATTACGTATCAATAAAAATATAGGTTTATAAAGAGATTATGAACAATACTCACCAACGCTATAGTACTTTGGTTATTAGCCTTCACTGGTTTATTTTTTTATTAATGATTGCGATTTACGCGACCATGGAATTTCGCGGAATTTTTCCAAAAGGCAGTGAGCCCCGCGAATTGATGAAAGCTATACATTTTATGTTAGGAGCCTCTTTATTATTTTTGGTTGTCATTCGTATTGCGGC
>CAZICR010000256.1:0-5184 GCA_964537795.1 uncultured Cellvibrionaceae bacterium
CCTCGACAACTTTGTAACGATAGGTTTTTGCCAGAATTTCCATCTCCAACGTTTGGTTTTTTGACTTGGTAATTGCAAAATCATGCAAGGTAACAATTCTTGGTAATCCTGCCACACCACTCACAAACCCACCGAGATCGTGATAGCCGCCTGTTACATTAATGCCAATGGGAACCTCAATATAATATTCAGCCGTAACTTCAGGTTTTATTCCAAGAGTGTTGATTGTTAAGCCACTTTCGCGGCCCTTCGCACCGATATCTTCAAGCAGGCCTGCAATTTCTGTTTTCTGCGGCAACCTTGACAAAAGCTTTGCAAATGTTTCATTCATCTCCTCCATTTGCGCCTTGTAAGCATCAAGATTTGCAGCTTCATAGCTCTTGTTTTTGAAGGTCTCCTTGAGGCCTGATTCTTTTGCCTCAACGCTGGCCAATTCATTTTTCAAATCACTCACCCAGAAATAATAGGTAAGCAGCAAAATAACTGACATCAGTAAAACACAAACAAATATTTTACCCGGTAGAGGCCAAACACCTGCCCGATTAAAATCAATATTATTCAAATCAAAATTTTTGATCTGCTCAAGAGTAGTTTCTGCAGCCATTATTTCTTACCTCCTTCTTGAGGAGTTTTCGGATCTTTTGGATCTTGCGCTTCCATTGGAGCTGAAGTGCTAACGCTTAACACAAAACTGTTAGCCTGCTCACCTTCTTTTGGCGCCGCTGTGACAGAAGATAATTTTGGATCAGCAAACCAGTCAGACTCATCCAGTTTTCGCATAAATGCAGCAACACGATTGTAGGATTCGGCAACTCCCTCAATCGTAATCTTGTCAGCTTTTTTCACCATGCTGTTAATGTAGACACCATCAGGGATGGTGCGTACGAAATCATCAAAGTAACGAACAATAACCGGGCGCGTCCCTTCCAAATCCTGAATAACTTTGATACGGGCAATTAAATCTGCGCGCCTTTTTTTGATATCGGCAATTTCCTTGACCTGCAATTCCAATTTTGCAATTTCATCCGAAAGCAATTTATTACGGGAATTCTGATTTTCGATTGCAGACTGAACACTCGATACCCAAAAAAACGCAGCAAAAGCAGAAATGATTGCCACACCCGCAAGTATCGATAAAAATTCACGTTTTTTCTCTTCCCGATAGGCTTGACGCCAGGGCAATAAGTTAATCTTTGCCATTAGTCGAAACTCCTCATTGCCAAACCGGTCACTATCATCAGTGAGGGCGCGTCATTCGCAAGCGCAACTGCGTTCACGCGAGAGGAAACGGACATCCGGGCAAATGGGTTGGCAACCAATGTTTGGGTGCCAATTTTTTCTTCAATCAAACCACTCAATCCCTCAAGGGAAGCCACACCACCCGCCAAAATAATGTAATCAACATCGTTGTATTGACTTGCAGAGAAAAAGAATTGCAAGGAACGGGTTACTTGTTGCACTACCGATTCTTTGAACGGAATTAGCACTTCCATTTCATAATCATCAGGCAACCCACCTTGTTTTTTTGCCAACCCTGCTTCTTCGCGAGATAAACCGTATCGACGTTGGATTTCCTCAGTCAATTGACGCCCACCAAAAAGTTGTTCGCGTGTATAAACGGTTTTGCCGTCCACAATCACACTTAAGGTGGTCATGGAGGCTCCTATATCAACCACAGCTACCACTTGACCTTCCTGATCTTCCAGCTGTTCTGCGATCAATTCAAACGCGCGCTCCATACAATAAACTTCAATATCCACTTTTTCTGCAATCAAATCGGCTTCAGCAAGAACTTGCTGTCTCAATTCAACGTTTTCTCGACGACAAGCAGCCAACAGAACTTCCACTTGCTCAGGATTTCGTGGCGAAACGCCCTGCATTTCCCAATCAATCAACACCTCTTCAAGCGGGAAGGGAATATATTGATCCGATTCTGCAATTATCTGGTTCTCCATTGCATCTTCGTTAAGATCAGCGGGCATATCGATTAATTTGGTAATAACCGCCGACCCGGCCACTGCGACAGCCGCATATTTGGACTTGCATTTTGACTGCTTGACCAAAGACTTGATGACCTCGGCAACAGCCGCAGGATCCGCAATGTTCTTTTCCACCACTGCATTTGGCGGCAGTGGTTTGACGGCGTAGGCTTCAACGCGATAACGGTCACCCGTGCGCGTAAGCTCTATCAGCTTCACCGACGTAGAACTGATATCCAGACCTACTACTGGCTTAGCTTTTTTATCAAGGAAACTTAGAATGCCCATTTTTCTATCTATTTCCGTAACTTAGACGTTGTTTATGTTATAGCACTTTAACTTAAGCCTGCAACAAAGCAATTGATATGTAAACAGTTAAAAAGCCCGTATAATGCCCTGCAATCCAAACAATTTCGCTAACCCATTAATTCACATAGAAAAAATGCTCAATAAAAAATCCATCCCAGGTATCATTTTGTGGCTGTTACTAGCTGGTGTCAGTGTTACCTTGGTGACAATTTCAGGTCTTTACCTCTATTTGAGCCCAAAATTGCCGTCAGTAGACACCCTGCGGCAAGTTCAATTACAGACGCCGTTACGGATTTATTCAAGTGACAAGATGTTAATTGGCGAGTTTGGTGAACAGCGTCGCACACCTTTGACCTACGAACAGATACCTCCACTCTATTTGAAAGCGCTGCTTTCTGCAGAGGATGCGGAGTTCTTTAATCATCATGGCGTTTCTCTAAAAGGCATGTTGCGCGCAGCTTCACAATTATTGAAATCCGGAGAAATTCAATCGGGCGGCAGTACAATTACTCAACAATTAGCACGCGATTTTTTTCTTTCACGCGATCAAAAATTCACCAGAAAAATAAATGAAATTTTATTGTCGATCGAAATTGAAAGGCACTACAGTAAAGAAGAAATTCTTGAACTCTTTAATAATAAAATGTTTTTCGGTAAAGGGGCTTACGGCATTCAATCAGCAGCGATGATTTATTACGGTCGCGATATCACAGAACTGACAGCCGCGGAATACGCATCAATCGTTGGTAGCCTTGCTGCACCATCCAAATTAAATCCTCTTGCCAATCCCAAACGATCAATGGCCCGCCGAAACTGGATTTTGGGGCGTATGTATGAGCTGGGTCACCTTGATAAAGAAAATTATTTGTTAAACGTGAATTCAGCAAATACCGCCAGTTTTCATGGAACAATATTTGAAGTCGATGCCCCTTATGTTGCTGAAATGGCGCGCCAGGAAGTCATGGATAAATTCGGGCAAAGTACTTATTCTGAAGGCTTTAAGGTCTACACCAGTGTCGATAGCAAGCTGCAATTTTCTGCTCAACAATCACTGGTGAACGGACTACTGGCTTACGATAAACGCCATGGATATCGCGGCCCTGAAAAAAGTTTTGAAGAGTCAGTCGAACCAGACTATTCGGATTGGCAGGATCTTTTGCAAGACATTCCAAGCCTGGGCGGACTTGAACCAGCAGTTGTGCTTGAAGTAAAAAGTAAAAGTATCAGCACCATGTTTGCCAACGGAGAACTGGCTGAAATAAATTGGGAGCAGGGGCTATCGGATGTACGTCCCTATATCAACGAAGATAGTCGTGGCCCTGCTTACACCAGTGCGAATTTTTTGAAAAAAGGTGATGTGATTCGCCTGCAAAAAAATTCAGACAATCAATGGATTTTCAGTCAAGTTCCCGCTGTAGAAGCAGCATTGGTTTCTGTTAGTCCTGAAGACGGTGCTATTAGAGCATTAGCGGGTGGTTTTGATTTCAGGAAAAGTCACTACAACCATGTCACCCAAGGGTATAGACAACCAGGATCAAGCTTTAAGCCTTTAATTTATACCTTGGCACTTGAGAACGGTTTTACACCTGCGTCTATTGTCAATGACGCACCTATAGTCCTCGAAAATACCGGCTCGGGAAAAGATTGGCGCCCGGAAAATGATGACGGAAAATTCCTCGGTCCCATACGTTTGCGCCAAGCGCTTTATCGTTCGCGCAATCTGGTGTCCATCAGACTTCTGCAAATGATTGGTATACAGGCGGCTCTTGATAGCTTTGATCGATTTGGGTTCAACTCAAAAGAGTTCACACGTGATCTCACTATGGCGCTGGGCACACATGAAGCGACACCGCTGCAAATGGTGACAGCTTATTCTGCGTTTGCAAATGGCGGATACAAAATAACGCCTTACCTGATTGAACGCATTGAAAACAGCAAAGGGGAAGTGGTTTACCAAGCAAAGCCACATAAAGTTTGTCGTGTTTGCGAGGAGCCCCTACCGACTCCGATTTACACTGAGAATGGTGTAGAAATGCCACCCATTCCTGTCAACGAAAATCAGCAGGATGCGCCAAGAATTATCGATAAACGCATTGCCTATTTGATGGATTCAATGTTGAAAGATGTGATTAAACGCGGTACCGGTCGTCAAGCGATGGAGTTAAAACGCAGTGATCTTGCCGGTAAAACGGGTACAACCAATGGCCCACGCGACACATGGTTTACGGGTTACAGTCCCAAAATTGCTACCAGTGTTTGGGTGGGCTTTGATCAAAATACATTATTGGGAAAAAAGGAATTTGGAAGCTCGGCTGCTCTACCTATCTGGATTGATTTTATGCGCGCAGCATTGGAAGGCATACCTGATGATTTGACTCGGCAACCTGATGGTATAGTCACCCTGCGCATCAACCCCACCACAGGAAAACCTGCATTACCGGGAGACTCCGATGCAATTTTTGAAGTGTTTTTAGGTGAAGACACAGGCCGAACGTCTGCTGGAGGCAATGACGATATTGTCGAAGAACAAACTACTTTGCCGGATGAATTGTTTTAGAAAAAAAAACTGATTCCAATCAATAATCCTGTCAAACAAAAAGGCCGCAAGTGAAAGCTTGCGGCCTTTTTATCGAAAGAAAATTAATTCTTCTGAAATTAATCTTTCTTGGTTGCAATACGGCTACCAAAACGTTTGGTGAAACGATCAATACGACCACCAGTATCAACAATTTTTTGTTTGCCCGTGTAGAAAGGATGGCAAGAACCGCACACGTCAACGTGGAAATCTTTACCAATAGTAGAACGGGTTTTGAAGTTATTACCACAACTGCAGTTGACGGTAACTTCAACATAATTTGGATGAATATCAGCTTTCATGATTTTTGGCCTTTAATGT
>CAZICR010000257.1:0-5166 GCA_964537795.1 uncultured Cellvibrionaceae bacterium
TTAAATCAAAAAGACCCCACCTCCTCTCGGCAACTGCTCCTGCGTTGCTCTACCTAGTCGTTGCCAGGGGAGGGGACAGATCCTACTCCGCATTAAGCAAGGAATAATTCCTCCCCCTGGTCAGGAGGGGGTCTGGCAACGCAGCATTTTATTTCCGCGCTTGCACAATTGAATCGCCAATCCCCAAGGGTCGCGCATCATCACTAAATGTGATCCATCTTTTATGTGTACTTCTTCGGCAAAACTGGCACCGACCGCTTCCAGCTCTGCGCGTTTTTGCACAGGATCTTCGCAAACAAATGCCAGATGCAACAATAGTGGATTCATATTGGCATAGTCAGGAACCTGATCAGGCGGGTTGTTATAAATTTCCAACATCACATCACCTGAATCATCCGCAAGAAAATGTGTGTTGGCACCACCTTCCTGTTTGCGCACTACTTTCAGACCCATATGAGTCACATACCATGCTGCCATAGCGATCGGATTAGCAACATTCACTGCAAAGTGTTCTATTTTCATCGGGCCACTCCGTTAATTACATAAACAAAAGCCACCCCTAACCCTCCACTTGGCAACTGCTCCCGCGTTGCTCTACCTTCTGCATCCATGCAGTCGTTGCTAGGGGAGGGCATATAGTTCCTCCCCTGGTAAGGGATTAGGAGGGTCAATTCACTCAATATTTTTCACAATGGTCTCAACCATTTTTTTCGCATCACCAAATAGCATCATAGTGTTGTCGCGATAAAACAATTCATTTTCTACGCCAGAATAACCTGACGCCATCGAACGTTTTACAAATAAAACCGTACGCGCTTTTTCCACCTCCAAAATTGGCATACCAAAAATCGGACTTTGTGGATTGGTTTTCGCGGCCGGGTTGGTGACATCGTTGGCGCCAATAACAAATGCGACATCAGCCGTTTGAAATTCATTATTGATGTCATCCAGCTCAAATACGTCATCATAAGGAACATTGGCTTCTGCTAACAACACATTCATATGCCCTGGCATACGACCGGCAACAGGGTGAATCGCGTAACTGACTTTTACCCCCGCATGTTTCAATGTATCTGCCATTTCACGCAAGGCATGTTGCGCTTGCGCAACGGCCATTCCGTATCCGGGAACAATAATCACTGAGCCTGCATTTTTCATAATAAATGCGGCATCTTCGGCGCTGCCACGTTTAACCGGTCTGTCTTCAACGGCTGCATTATTGGTTGCTGACGTATCAGCCCCAAAGCCTCCGAGAATCACATTGAAAAATGAACGATTCATTCCTTTACACATAATGTAAGACAGAATCGCACCGGATGATCCCACCAATGCACCTGTCACAATCAATGCATCATTATGTAATGTAAAACCTATACCGGCAGCGGCCCATCCTGAATAGGAATTCAACATGGAAACAACGACTGGCATATCAGCACCACCGATCGGAATGATTAACAAAATACCAATCGCAAAAGCGAGTGCGGTCATGCCCCAAAAAATCCAGGGCGATTGATCAAAACAAAAATACACAATCAAACCGAGAATCAATAAACCGATCAATGCATTGATAAAATGTTGACCTGCAAACTGAATCGGTTTGCCCGAAACCAAACCTTGCAACTTGGTAAATGCAATCACAGAACCTGAAAACGTAATGGCACCAATGACGACACCCAGTCCCATTTCAATTCGACTGGCAACATAAATTTCACCGGCTGTATTTAAAATGCCGAACGCAGCTGGATTACTAAATGCAGCTCCTGCCACTAATACGGCGGCCATGCCCACTAAACTATGAAATGCAGCAACCAGCTGTGGCATTGCTGTCATGGCAATTTTGCGGGCAATAAAAATTCCGATTACAGCGCCGATAGCCAATGCAGTAAAAATCCATCCGTAAGATTGAATGCTTGGACTTAAAATCGTAGTGACAATAGCAATCGCCATCCCGATCATGCCAAGAAGATTTCCTCGGCGTGAGGATTCAGGTGATGATAATCCGCGCAGCGCCAGAATAAATAAGACCGCTGCAACCAGATATGCAAATGACGTTAAACTTTCATGAAATGATGTCATGGTTGGCTCCGCTATTTTTTCTTTTTGTACATGGCAAGCATGCGATGAGTCACAGTAAAGCCACCAAATATATTGATCGCCGCCAATACCATTGCACAAAAGCCTAATACTTTAGACAGGCTCATGCCTTCCGGGCCAACAGCAATTAAAGCACCAACAATAATCACACTGGAAATAGCATTGGTGACTGCCATCAATGGCGTGTGTAATGCGGGGGTTACACTCCAGACAACGTAATAACCAACAAATATCGCCAATACAAAAATGGATAATTGTGAAACGAAATTAGCTTCCATTGAATTTATCCTCAGGCTGCTGTTGCGGGTTTAAAGTTGGAATGAACAATTTCACCGTCACGTGTTAACACGGTCGCGGCAATAATTTCATCTTGCCAATTCGCTGAAAATTGTTTTTCTGCATTGATCATGGGTGAAATAAAATTCAATAGGTTCTTTGCATAAAGTGCGCTGGCATCAGCCGACAAGCGACTGGGTATATTGAGTAATCCAATAATCGAAACACCATTGACTTCAACAATTTCACCCGGTTTTGTCAGCGTACAATTGCCACCTTGTTCAGCAGCCAAATCAACAATCACTGAACCGGGGCGCATGGAGTAAACCATTTCGTCATTAATTAATGTTGGCGCTTTGCGGCCAGGAATTAACGCCGTGCAAATAGCGATATCCTGTTTCTTTAAAGTTTCGGAAACTAATTCAGCCTGACGACGTTTGTAGTCATCGCTCATTTCTTTGGCGTAGCCGCCAGCGGTTTCAGCGTTTTTCACTTCATCACTTTCTACCATGACAAATTTTCCACCGAGACTTTCCACCTGTTCTTTTGACGCCGCACGCACATCAGTGGCTGACACAATAGCACCCAAACGTTTTGCGGTTGCAATTGCTTGCAAGCCTGCAACACCTGCACCCAATACCATAACGCGGGCAGGTGCAACAGTTCCGGCGGCGGTCATCATCATTGGCATAACACGATCGTAAATATTAATCGCTTCAATTACCGCGCGATAACCCGCAAGGTTGGATTGCGAACTCAAAACATCCATGGATTGCGCACGCGTAATTCGTGGTACAAATTCCAGTGTTAATGCAGTAATACCTGCCTGTGCATAAAGTGAAACCGCTTTTGGATCAGCGTAAGGTGACAGCATCCCCAATAAAAGAGTGCCGCGCTTCATCAACGCCAATTCATCTATATCACCTTCACCGGCAAGCAATGGGCGTTGTACTTTTAAAATAATATCAGCGCTACCCAATAGCGCGGTGAGATCAGATGAAACACTAGCGCCTGCTGCAATATATTCTGCATCGGAAATCCGGCTGGATTCACCGGCGGATTGTTCAACGGCGACCTCGAAACCTAAGGCGATAAATTTTTTGACTGTATCAGGCGTGGCAGCAACACGTCGTTCATGTGCGCGTCGCTCTTTGGTAATTACAATTTTCATTGAATTGTTCTCTCAGCTTGCACTGGTTAAGTGAATAACTCATCGATAACAATGAGATTGAAGAATTGCCGTTTATCCAGATGGACAATCTGAATATAGCGCAAGGATTCAGATTGTCCTGATAGTTGGAGTTTTTAGAGGGATTAACTCTATTGGCTAATCTCAAATTTTGATTTAAACAACAGCGCCAATTTTCCAAGGGATAAATTCATTATCGCCGTAACCCAGTAATTCACTTTTCGTTTTTTTGCCTGAAGCTACTGCAAGAATTTCTTCAAAAATTTCCTGCCCGGATTCTTCCAGGGTAAATTCTCCATCCGACACTTTTCCGCAATTCAGATCCATATCATCCTGCATATGCTCGTAAATTTTGCTGTTGGTGGCGAGTTTGATACTGGGTGCTGGTTTACAACCAAATGCAGAGCCACGACCTGTGGTGAAACATAAAATCTGGGCTCCTGATGCAACTTGTCCCGTTGCAGAAACCGGGTCATAGCCAGGGCTATCCATAAAGACGAAGCCTTTTTTGGTAATGTCCTCGGCATATAGGAAAACATCTGTAAGGTTGGTTGAGCCACTTTTTGCCTGCGCGCCCAATGACTTTTCAATAATGGTAGTTAATCCACCGGCTTTATTGCCTGGAGATGGATTGTTATTTAATTCAAAATCATTGCGAGCTGTGTAGTCTTGCCACCACTCGATACGATCCAATAATTTTTTGGCAATTTCCGGGGATTCGGCGCGGCGTGTTAACAGATGCTCGGCACCAAAAATTTCTGGAGTTTCGGAGAGGATAACTGTGCCGCCGTGACGAACCAGAATATCGCCCGCAATACCCAAGGCGGGATTTGCCGTTACACCAGAGAGTGCATCGGAGCCTCCGCATTGCAAGCCAATAATAAGCTCGCTGGCAGAAACTGTTTCACGTTGGCATTGGTTGACTAGCGGCAACATGGTGCGCAGTTGTTCAATGCCTTTTTCTATCGCCAATCGTGTGCCGCCCACATCTTGAATGGTGAATGCTGTAAATGTTTTGGAGTCTGCCAAACCACATTCTTCCATGACACGCTTAATTTGCATGGTTTCGCAGCCAAGGCCAACCATCATTACCCCACCAAAATTGGGGTGGCGAGCATAACCGTTAAAGGTGCGGCGCAAGGTTTCATAACCCTCGCCGTCGGAGCGCATGCCACACCCGCTGTCGTGGGTCATGGCGACAACACCATCTATATTGGGGTACTGATCCAGCTCACCTGAATGAGTGAAATGTTGTGCTATTGCCTTGGCCACAGTTGCAGAGCAATTCACTGTAGTCAAAATACCCAGGTAGTTCCGTGTGCCTGCTTTTCCATTAATACGTTTATACCCTTGAAAGGTCGCACGTTTGGCTTCAGGAACAAAAGCGGTGGGTTTGGCTTCTTTACAAAAGCCGTAATCCTTCTCCAGTTCTCCCATGACACAGTTATGAACGTGTACATGCTCACCGGCCTTGATAGGTTGATTCGCAAAACCAATAGTTTGCCCGTATTTCATAATAGCTTCGCCCGAGGCTATGTCTCGAACGGCGACCTTATGCATGGCGGGGATATCGGCTAGCAGGGTGACATCTTTTTCAGGAAAAAGAA
>CAZICR010000258.1:0-5152 GCA_964537795.1 uncultured Cellvibrionaceae bacterium
GCACCCAATCATTTTTTAGTGACTATTCCACCGGAAAGCATGTCCTCTATTGAACAAATTTTACAAAAAAATCAGGTGAAGCCGGAACCTGTATATCCCATGATGCGTGCGCGACTCACGCACATCAATAATCTCGAAACCACTGAAGAACAAAAGTCAGTTAGCAATGAGTTGCGTCGCGAATTAAATATTACCTTTGCCAATACCTTGGCAGCCGACAATAAAATTATTCAGGGCGAGTGGTGGGATAAATGGCAGCGCTCTGAAGAAAATCTACCGGGCGTATCAGTCGAAGAAAATACGGCGAAAGAAATAGGTTTAAAAATTGGTGATACACTGACTTTTTCAATTGGTGGATTAATTCAGCATGCAGAGGTCGCGAGCTTACGCAGTTTGGATTGGCGAAGCATGCGCCCCAATTTCTTTTTTATTTTCGAACCTGGTTCATTGGATCAATACTCGCCCACCGCAATCACCAGTATTTATTTGGCACCCGAACAAAAGGTTGTGATCAATCAGTTGCTGCAGGAAAATCCCAGCATTCTGGTGATTGAGTTGGATCGCATTATTGCGCAAATCCAGAAAATTATTCAGCAAGTCAGTGATGGTGTGCTGCTGGTTTTATTTTTAACATTGATCGGTGGCTGTTTGGTGTTGTTTGCTGCGGTTATCAGTAGTGTTGATAACCGAAAAAAAGAAGCTGGGTTATTGCGCGCCTTGGGCAGTTCACGCCAATTGATTTTGGGCAGCATTCTGGTGGAATTTGCGGTCCTGGGATTTTTAGCCGGTCTAATTGCGATTATTGGAACAGAAGTATTGTTAGTTGGTTTGCAGGTTTGGGTATTTAATATGCCGATACAACCGCATTATGTTTATTGGTTGATTTCACCTGTCTCAGGCAGTTTGCTATTGATGTTGATGGGATATTTTTCTTGTCGCCGGGTTGTAACTACACCGCCATCGATTATATTGCGCGAAGCCTAAACTCAAACCCCCACCCTAACCCACCCCTTAGTAAGGGGAGGGGACTAATTTCACTGCGTAGAAAGTAGGGAGTAAAGTCCCTCCCCTTTGTGGAGGGGAGGTTAGGAGGGGGTGTAATTTTTTCAAATATCTATGAAAACCATTCCAAAAAGTCGCGTATTAGAAAAAGGAATTTGGGGCATGAGTGCTCCGATGTTTGTTGATCAAGCGGTGATTTACACCATCCCGATTGTCGATATGTTTTTTCTCAGTCGTGTGTCAGATAGTGCAGCTGCCGCTGTCGGCGCCATTACACCCTTGGTATTTGTTGCCAATGCATTTCTGGTAATCACTGCGTTTGCCGGCGCGAGTATTGCCAATCAATATATAGGTGCAAAAAATTACCAACAGGGCAACGCCACTATTTCGGCTTATGCTTATTTGGTTTTTGTATTGGCACTAATTGTTGGCATTGCACTGAGTTTTTGTGGGCCTTGGGTAGCCTCCAGCATGTCATTAAGTGATGCGGTTGAAAAAGATGCACACGAATATTTGTCGGTGATTGGTTGGATGTTGGGCTTCTGGGGCTTTCGCGTTATTTACCAAACCATTTTGAATATTTATGGTGAACCGCAATGGAATACTGTCAGCAATATTATTTTATTTTTTGTGAATTTAATGGGCAATGCAGTCGCAGTTTATGGCTTTGGTTTTATTGAGCCTTCCGGTGTTGCAGGTGTCGCTTGGGCAAGTGTGATATCCGCTATTGCCAGCTTGTTATTTGTGATGACAATTGTGCACTTCAAATTAAAACTGCACTTTCCCTGGCGACAAGCCTTGATCGATTTTAGATCTCTGATTATCCCTGTTGCTGCGATTGCCGCACCGGCTATGTTAGAACCGGTTTCATTTCAGTCGTATATGATCGCTTTAAATTGGATAGCCGCTGATGTTGGCGATTTGGAACTCAAAGCCAAAATTTATGCGTATAACACCTTTTTATTTTGTTTGATGATTTCTATCGCCATTGGTATGGCAACTGAAGCGATTATTGCACAGCGAGTAGGACAGAAAGAATTTGATTTGGTTGAATCACAACTTAGACAAAGCCTAAAAATTTCGGTCATTGGTACCAGTTTGCTGGCGCTCATCTGGTTTGCTTTTTACAAACCGATTTTGCATTTATTCACTGAAGATCAAGCGATTATCGCCATAGGTTTTTGGGCATTTTTTATCAGTTGTATTACCGAACCCTGGCGGACAGTAAATATTGTTATCGGCAGTTCATTGCGTTGCACAGGCGATGCTACTTTTTCATCTGTTTCGGCAATTTTAGTCATCTGGTTATTTTCAATTCCTCTGGCTTATATTTTGGCAATTCCCTTTGGTTTGGGTCTTTATGGATTACTAATCGCTGCATTAGCCGATGAATTTATCCGCGCCATAATTAAATTCTGGCGCTGGCGACAAAAGAAATGGATGACTAAAGGTGTGGGTTATCGAGAAACTATGGTTTCTTAATGGCGGGTGCAACTGGTCTCGTTTGGTTTTGCACAGCTGTTACACCCACCACAAGAAGACGAAGATTTTTTAAAAAACCATTTGCGCAGTAGAAAAAAAACTGCGCAACAAACAATGATAGCTACAATAATTTCTTGCCACATATCGGTCACCCTAAGTCAAAGCTGATGCCACTTGATAAGTTACCCAAGCGGCCAGATAAGCAAGTACAAATAAATAAAGTGTAAAAAACAGGGTGGACTTAATAGAGTTGGTTTCTCGTTTTACTACCGCTATGGTGGAAATACACTGTGGTGCATAAACAAACCAGGCCAAATAGGCAAAAGCTACCGGGAGAGACCAACTTTCAGCGAGGGCGGCTCCCAATGCAGTATCGATAGAGTCTTCACCAACCGCATAAACCGTACCCAGTGCACTCACGGCAACTTCGCGTGCCCCCATTGCCGGGATCAGTGCGATACACATCTGCCAATTGAATCCCAGAGGTGCAAATAGGGGTTGCATCCATGCGCCCAGTTGTCCTGCAAAGCTGTATTCGATGGCCGGATTTGTAGCATCAAGCGGAGCCGCCGGGAAACTGGCTAAAAACCAGAGGACAATAGACAGTGCCAAAATAATTGTTCCCACGCGACGTAAAAAAATCCATGCTCTTTCACGTAGTCCTATTAATAAATGATAAGGCATTGGCAAACGATAGCTTGGAAGTTCGAGTAACAGTGGAAATTCTTCGCGAGCTGCGCGTCTACGTAAAATCCACGCAATGATGGCTGCACTGACTATACCGGCGAAATACAAAGCGAAGAGCGTTAACCCCTGAAGATTAAAAATTCCCCACACATTTTGCTTGGGAATGAATGCAGCAATTATCAGTGTATAAACAGGAAGTCTTGCCGAACAAGTCATCAGTGGTGCGACCATTATGGTGATAAATCTTTCCCTCGGATCCGAAATTGTTCGGGTTGCCATTATTCCAGGGATAGCACAAGCGAAGCTGGAAAGCAGGGGGATAAAGGATCTTCCCGATAGGCCAAGGCCTCGCATAGGTCTATCCAATAAGAATGCTGCGCGTGTGAGATAACCTGAATCTTCCAAAACCAAAATAAAAAAGAACAGGATAATAATTTGCGGTAGGAAGACCAAAACACCACCCACCCCGGCGATCAGTCCATTAATTATAAAATCTTTCAATATGCCATCCGGCATGTAGGCGCCAATCCATTCACCTGTTTGAACAAATCCTGCGTCAATTAAATCAACCAAGGG
Source organism: uncultured Cellvibrionaceae bacterium (assembly GCA_964537795.1). Classification (GTDB taxonomy): domain Bacteria; phylum Pseudomonadota; class Gammaproteobacteria; order Pseudomonadales; family Cellvibrionaceae; genus Cellvibrio. The sequence continues at coordinate 3,748 of CAZICR010000258.1, forward strand.
GGTTGCCCAAGCAAATACTGCTTGAAAGATAACTAACAGTATCCCGAACAGGAAAGCTATACCGAAAACTGGATGCATTGCCAGACTATCCAGTTTATCTTGCCAGGCAGGATAGGTTACGGGTTGAACGACGTAACGAGCCATCAAATCCTCAATTTCGGAATAAAGGGTTTCAATAGATTCCTGGCGGTCACTCAATGTGAGAATTTGTTGCCCTTCCTGAATAGGTGTTTCATTTATAAATTCTTGCAGTATATTTTTCATGTCATCAGCACCATGACTTTTCACTGCTATAGTCTCCACAATAGGAATAGCTATAGCTTTCGATAATTCCTGTGTGTTGATACCAATACCGCGACGCTTGGCTTCATCCATCTGATTCAGAGCAATAATCATAGGTCTGTTAAGGCTTCTGAGCTCCATAACCAACCGCATACCTAATCGGAAATTACATGCGTCGAGAACAGCAATGAGTAAGTCAGGGCGTTTTTCACCTTCCTGCCTCCCCAAAATGACATCCCTGGCTACTTCTTCATCGGGTGATGTAACAAACAGGCTGTAGGTGCCGGGCAAGTCGAGAAGCTCTGCATCGGGGGACAAACCTGTGATCAATCCCGATCTTTTTTCTACTGTTACACCGGGATAATTGGCAACTTTTGCCCTTGCGCCTGTGAGTCTATTGAAGAGGGATGTCTTACCACAATTGGGATTTCCTACTAGTGCAAAGCGATGAATCCGGGACATTAAATGACTCCTGTCGGGATAGTTTCCACTCCAATTTTGGCAGCCTCAGCACGTCGCAGCGCAAATTTGGTTCCGTTTACTTTGACAGCCAAGGGGTCTGCGCTTAAAAAACCATAACCAATAACTTCAATTTGTGCGCCAGGTAAAAAGCCTAATTCTTTCAGTCTTAAGCTCACATTGGCGTCTTGGTGGCCAAAAAGAGGTTGATTGGTTACTTCTGTCACACAAACCTTGCTGCCTTTTTTGCAGTCTGCAAGAGACATTTTGACGACAGGGGGAACACCAGTAGTAACTGAATTCATTCTCTAAATCACCTTTAATTGCAAATGAGATTAATTATTAGTGAGCCTATCGCATTTGCGCAACATCCGCAAATTTTGCAACTTGGTGTGTGGAATGAGGTGACAATCAGTTGCTTGTCGAATTCTTTTACATCGAGTGACCAAGACAGGGTTAGAGGCCTGTAATATCAGGGGATAGGTTGTGTTGGCACTTAAATTGCTAAGTTGGTTTGTATGTGTAAATTGTAGTGACCAATTCACATAAGAAAATGAAGTCTTGTGGGGGTTACAACAATTGAAATTTATTATTCCAAAGGAAAGAGTCATGAAAAGTTTATTGAAAATAGTATCTATAAGTTTGGTTACCCTTGTCTCCGGGG
>CAZICR010000259.1:0-5084 GCA_964537795.1 uncultured Cellvibrionaceae bacterium
AGTAGGTAAATTTATTTTACGAGTTGATACCGATACCGCAGCAACAGCAGCGGCTGTTGCCAGCATGGATTTTGGAAGCTTGTGGGACTTGATAGTTGATAATCAATATGAAGCCGCACTCAATTGGCTAGGTAATGAATTGGGCAGCCTATGGAAACCCTTTTTATTGGGCTCTGTGGTGACAGGTCTGGCACTCGGTGCTTTGGGATACTTTGGTATGCAAGCCTATTGGCGCTGGCACGCTGTAAGAGCTTGGAACAGACGCAAATTAAACCGCATGCAAAAATAATGGGCAATGCGAAACTGTTGCGCATGCCCAAGCACAAAAATCAGATCAAGACTTTTTGGGTTTAATAATTTTCGGTGAATGATTCGCAGCTCGTAACTTTTTCTCATGACGATCACGAGCAATTTTCTCATTGCGACTTGGCTCTACAATTTTGGTCAATTTATTGCTGTCGAACCCGGCAGTCAAACACAAATCCGCAATTTCTTTTTCAGTTAATTCCAACCATTGGCCGACACGAACATGAGATGGAATAAAAATATTGCCGTAACGCACGCGTTTTAGTCGGCTGACTTTAACACCTTGTGATTCCCATAAACGACGCACCTCACGATTGCGTCCTTCCATCACCACACAATAGAACCAACGATTACGCGACTCTCCTGCACCTTCCACAATATCAGTGAAACGCGCAACACCATCTTCGAGCAATACCCCTTCACGTAATGCACGTAACATTTCATCATCCACTGTGCCTTGAACACGAACCAAATATTCACGATCAATTACAGAAGAAGGATGCATTAATTTATTGGCCAGCTCACCATCGTTGGTAAACAACAACAAGCCACTGGTATTAAAATCCAAACGTCCGACAGAAATCCACCGCTCACCTTTTACAGATGGCAGACGATCATAAACGCTGGGACGACCTTCAGGATCAGAACGCGAACAAATTTCACCTTCAGGTTTATTATAAAGAATCACACGGCGGCGAGTAACTTCGGCCGCTATCAGGACACGCTGTCCATTCACAAATATTTTGTCTTTGGGTGTAACACGATCACCCAACTTGGCAATTCGATCATTAATTTTGATATGCCCGGCTTCAATAACCCCTTCTATTTCACGACGGGAACCAATTCCCGTACGAGCCAATACCTTTTGTAATTTCTCACCACTGGGTGATGGGGGCATTTGAGATAGTTCAGCAGATTCTTTATCAGCCTTGACTGACTTTTTCTCAAGTGGTTTTTTTTGATAAGTTTTCTTTTCAACTGATTTTTTTTCAGCTGTCGACTTTGCTTTATTAGCAACCGCTGGCTTCACAGCCTTGGCGGGTTTTTGGGGTTTGTCTGTAATTTTGTTCACCTTAAATACATATTCAGATTAATTTTCCTGCGGTTTTTCCATCCCGGATTCAGTACCAATCTCATCATCTACTGCATCTGTAAATGCCTCTTCACCATCAACAAATTCTTCGGTAACCGGCTGGGCGTCCAATTCAGTTAAAGATGGTAATTCAGTTTCATCAGGAATTGGCGCATCGGTATCTTTTTCGCCAAGGCCTGCTTCCATTAAATTTAATACCGGATTGATTTCATCCAGATCGCGAATCTCACTCAAGCTTGGCAACTCTTCCAAGCTTTTTAAATTGAAGTAATCCAAAAATTGACGAGTGGTTGCATACAAAGAAGGACGACCAGGAACATCTCTATGACCAACAACTTTTACCCACTCGCGCTCCAACAAAGTTTTCATGATGTGTGAACTCACAGCAACACCACGAATCTCTTCTATATCACCACGCGTAATCGGCTGTCGATAAGCAATCAAAGATAAGGTTTCTAACAATGCGCGTGAATATTTTTGTGGTTTCTCATCCCACAGACGCCCAACCCAAGGCGCCAAATCATCACAAACTTGAAAGCGCCAACCTGAAGCGACTTCTTTTAATTCAAAACCACGACCTTTTGTTTCCGCTTGAATATCTTCAAGGCAAGCCTGAATCTCTTCTTTCGTAGGCGCAACAAAAGTATCAAATAATTCCAGAATTTTGGCGACCGACATAGCTTGACCAGCAGCAAGCACTGCACCTTCAACAATACGACGCAACATGGCTTGATCAACAGGTTTTTGCGTGGGTAAGGCCACTTCAACGCTGTCATCAACATCTGCTTGACCAATTTCATTTACACCCGTTTGATCAAGCTTGTCTGCTTCATGATCATCAATAATGTCGTTCATAATGGTTCTACAAATATTAAAAATTCAAATAAAAAGTTATTGACTGCGTGCTTTAACGTGAATTGGGCCAAAATCTTCGCTTTGTACAATTTCTACCAAAGATTCTTTAATTAATTCCATCACGGCTAAAAAGGTCACCACTACACCGAGGCGACCTTCTTCAATGGTAAACAAACTGACAAAAGGCACAAAACTTTGATTCGCCAATCTATCCAATACTTGCGCCATACGTTCGCGAGTGGATAATTTTTCTTTGGACACATGATGCGATTCAAACATGTCCGCACGACGTAAAACTTCGGATAACGCGAGCAATAATTCCTGCAATTCCACATCCGGTTCGGGACGAATCAAACTGCGATCCGGTGCTTGCGCCGATGCCACAAAAATATTGCGCCCAACACGCGGCAAAGCATCCACATCTTCTGCGGCTTGTTTGAAACGCTCGTATTCTTGCAAACGACGAATCAAGGATGCACGAGGATCTTCTTCTTCCTCAAGTTCTTCGCCAGAACGTGGCAACAACATGCGCGATTTGATTTCGGCCAACATGGCCGCCATCACCAAATATTCCGCTGCCAATTCAAACTGATGCGACTGCATCAGATCAACATAAGCCATGTATTGAGTGGTGATTTGCGAAACGTTGATATCCAAAATGTCGATATTCTGACGACGAATCAGATACAGCAGTAAATCCAACGGACCTTCAAATGCTTCAAGGAAAACCTCCAAAGCATCTGGCGGAATATACAAATCCTGGGGCAGTTGGGTATAGGCCTTTCCGTGAACCATCGCAAACGGCATTTCACTTTGCTGAGGCACAGTCGCTGGCGGTACAGCTTCAAAAGAATGCTGCACCGGTGCCGATTCAACGGGGGTATCCAGAGTTTCTGTCACAAGTGAATTCCTGACCAAGCCATAGGCGTAAAACAAGGGCGGCATTATAGCCCGAGCCATCCAAAGCTGTCACAGGTCTTTTTTGATTTCGCAAATCACAGAAAACTTATTAAAATTCAATTGGTTATATAACTCCATGCTCACCCCATAAACCCCTCAAAATCCCCTTTCCCCTGACGAATCAATTGCGGAGTGTCTTCTGTCAGATCAATCACAGTGGTAGGTTCGAGACCACAGAAGCCACCATCAATTACCAAATCGACATGATGTTCGAGTTGTTCGCGGATTTCATAAGGGTCACTCAGGGGAAACTCATCGCCAGATAGCAACAGGCTTGATGTCATAAGAGGTTCGGCCAGTCCCGTTAACAGGGCTTGTGCGATTGGATTATCCGGTACGCGAAGGCCGATGGTTTTGCGTTTGGGATGTAATAAACGACGAGGGACTTCCGAAGTGGCTTCGAGGATAAAAGTGAAAGCGCCGGGTGTACTCTTTTTCAGCATACGAAAAGACTGATTGCTAACACGTGCGTAAGTTGCCAACTCGGAAAGGTCTCGGCACATCAAAGTGAAATTATGGTGTTTATCCAATTGGCGAATGGCACGAATTCGTTCAAGCGCTTCTTTGTCACCTATGTGGCAACCGAAAGCATAAGCCGAATCCGTGGGATAAATAATTAATCCACCCTGACGAATAATATCAACAGCCTGACTGATTAATCTTGCCTGGGGGTTTTCAGGATGTATTCGAAAAAACTGTGCCATTTGATTGCGCCCTTATTACGACCAAGCGATTAATTAAATCCCATTAAATGCCATACAGGTTTGGCTTTTTCAGGCAATTTTCCAAATTGACCCAATTCTTGCCAGGGCTGGTTGGGTTGATGGAAATCCGAACCACATGAAGCATATAAATTGTATTGGTTAGCGATACGTGAAAGATCTTGTGTAAGACTTTCTGGTTGCTGGCCGCTGATAACCTCGATTGCCTCGCCGCCCGATTCGGCAAATTCAGAAACCAGTTTGCACAACCGGGTTCTGGTCAATTCATATTTTGCGGGATGGGCAAGTACAGCAATTCCTCCTGCTGCTTTTATCCAACCGATCACCTCGCCTATTTCCGGCCACTGGTACTTTACATCCGCGGGTTTGCCTTGCCCCAAATACTTTTTAAAAGCCGCATTCATATCCTTTGCATGACCTTTGGCAATTAAATATTGTGCAAAATGCGGCCGCGCTACTGTTGCCGAACCGGCAATTTCACGAGCACCGTCCAAGGAACCCTCAATACCCATTTTGCTTAATTTTTCTGCAATCTGAATGGATCTCTGCTCTCTGGATTCATTTTGCGCCAGAATTGCCTGCCGCAATTCCAAGCTATCCACCGATACATTCAGTCCCACAATATGGACACCGGATCTTAACCATTGACTGGAGAATTCAATTCCAGGAACGAGTTGCAAGTCTATTTCATGTGCGGTCACTTCTGCCATTTGCAAACCAGCTATGGTATCGTGATCCGTGATTGCCAGTACGTTCACACCTTTTGTTTTGGCGCGCAAAACCAAATCTTTTGGGCTCAAATGACCATCCGAACAATCAGTATGACAATGCAAATCAAAAATCACAGATTCACCACAATTAAATTAAAAAACACAGTAGATACAAAAAGAATTCGACAATGACCAATGACTTTACCAAACCCGGCGACACACTAAACCATTCTGAGCCAAAACCCAAACGTGAAAGTTTGTTATTGAATTTGGCTATGAATATCGTGATACCCACATTGATATTAACCAAGTTAAGTACAGACGATCGATTGGGGCCAACCTATGCCCTGATTCTGGCCTTATCTTTTCCACTGGTTTATGGCCTTCGTGATTTCGTCAAAAACAAACGCTTCAATATTTTTTCCGCTATAGGGTTTA
>CAZICR010000260.1:0-5080 GCA_964537795.1 uncultured Cellvibrionaceae bacterium
ACATGTCGAACGGTTTCAACAAATAAACCAATGGTATGCATTACAATTATTTTTCGTACCATGGCTGTAAAAATAGTCGCATGCAAAACAATCAGAGTAAACAGGCTATCCATTATAATTAGCGCAAGATTTAACTTTTTTATTATAAATTTTAAAATTTTGACGACCCATTCACTTTTATCTGCTTTACAAAAACAATCTCACATCAAAAATTTTCCAACAGATGCTATCAAGAAGAAAACGGCGACAGCCAAACTTATCACATAGATTCATAATAAGGCCCACTACCCCCTTCTGGCGGAACCCAGGTAATATTTTGCAGGGGATCTTTAATATCGCAGGCTTTACAGTGAATACAATTGGCAGAGTTGATTTGTAAAAACGGTTGATCATTTTTTTGAATAATTTCATAAACTCCTGCTGGACAATAACGCTGTTCCGGTGCTGCATATTGAACAAGATTATGATTGACAGGAATATTCACATCCGCCAATTTCAAATGAACAGGTTGATTTTCTTCGTGTTCAATTTTTGATAAATAAATGGAAGACAATCGATCAAAGGTAATTTTTCCATCAGGTGCAGGATAATTAATTGGTGTTGATTGACTGATAGGCATTAAGGTTTGGTGATCCGCTTTTTTATGCTTAAGCGTCCAGGGTAATTTGATACCCAATGAATGCAACCACATTTCCATGCCCGCATAAACTGTACCCGATAAATTTCCCAGTGAAGAAAGTGCCGGTTTCACATTACGTACCGCATATAAATCTTGCCACAACCAGGAATTGCGAATTTTTTTCGGATAGTCTGCAAGTAATTTTGGCGGTTCATCCAGAAAAAGTGATTCAACAATTGCTTCTGCTGCCAAGATTCCCGACTTCATTGAATTGTGGGAACCTTTAATTTTTGGCAGATTCACAAAACCGGCAGAACAACCAATTAAAGCACCACCCGGAAAAATTAATTCCGGTAATGATTGAATTCCACCTTCATTAATACTGCGGGCGCCATAGGCAAGACGCTGGGCATTTTCCAATAAAGGTTTGATCGCAGGGTGAGTTTTGAAATACTGAAATTCTTCATAGGGATTTAAATAAGGATTGGAATAATTCAGATGCACCACAAAACCCAAGGCGATTTTATTGTCTTCAAGATGATAAAGAAAGCCTCCGCCACCTGTGTCGTTTTTTAACGGCCAGCCTAAAGTATGCAGAACACTACCCAGCTGATGTTTCGCTGGATCAATTTGCCAGATTTCTTTAAAACCCAACCCGTATTTTTGTGGCTCTGAATTTTTCCGTAAATCAAATTTTGCTTCCAAGGATTTGGCCAGTGAGCCACGGGCACCTTCAGCAATTAAGGTGTATCGCGCATGTAATTCAATACCGGGGGAAAAAGTACTTTTATGGCTGCCATCACGCGCTACACCCATGTCACCGGTGATGATGCCTTTAACACTACCATCATCGGCATACAAAATTTCGCTGCCATTAAATCCCGGAAAAATATCCACACCCAATTCTTCCGCTTGCATCGATAACCATCGACACAGCTTGCCCAAACTTACAATGTAATTGCCATGGTTACTTAACACGGGCGGCATAAGTTTGGGAGCAATTGAATAACTTTTTGTTTCAGTCAGCCACAGGAATTTATCCTGCCTAACTTGATTGGTAACAGGTGCACCTTTGGTTTGCCAATCCGGAATTAATTCATTTAATGCAATAGGATCAATCACTGCACCCGATAAAATATGAGCGCCCACTTCAGCTGCTTTTTCCAACAAACAAACACTAATATCGCGCCCATGTTGTTTAGCTAATTGTTTTACACGAATAGCCGCTGATAAACCTGCAGGGCCAGCGCCCACAATCACCAGGTCATATTGCATTTGATCGCGTTGAATCATAAATTTTTCGACTCACCAAAAGATAAAAAAATATTATTGTCATCAGAGTTAATTCTGAGTGAACGACAATAATCCAGAAAAGTTAACATGGCCTGTGTTTGGTATCGACTTTTATGCCACACAAACATAAATTGACGGCGCAAATCCAGCATAGGTGTTTCTATTTCTACCAAACTGCCTCGACGAAAAGCATCGCGCAGTGCAAATCGTGAAATACAACCAATACCCAAACCTGATTCAACGGCACGCTTGATTGCTTCTGTATGTTCAAGTTCCAAACGAATTTTCAATCCCGCTAAATGATGGCGCATGGCGTGATCAAACGTTTCACGTGTTCCTGAACCCTGTTCCCGCAAAATCCAATTAGCGGCCACAAGATCATCAATGCTGACCAATTCAACTTTCGCCAGCGGGTGAGAAGGTGCACAAAATACCGCTAGTTCATCATCCATCCAGGGTTCTGCTGTCAGATCAGGATGATGGCAGCTGCCTTCAATTAATCCCAAATCCAATTCATATCCTGCAACCTGATGCAAAATACTTTGGGTATTTTTGACCTGCAAATCGATATGACAATCAGTGTGATGCTGCATAAATTCACTGATGATCATAATCGCCAAATAATTGCCAATGGTTAAAGTCGCCCCTACTTTCAAATCACCCAGAGACCGATTCCCTTCCAATAACTGCTGGATTTCCCCAGCCTGAGTCAGTAAACCACTGGCAATCGGCAATAGGGTTTTACCCAACGCATTCAGCTTCAATAACTTGCCATGACGGTCAAACAACTGGCAATCAAACTGCCGCTCCAATTCTGCCAAAGCGGTACTGGCAGCGGACTGTGACAGCGCTACATGTTCCGCAGCCTTGGAAACACTCTCCGTGCGGGCTATAGCTACGAAGATTTCTAATTGACGCAGTGTGTATTTCATATCTATTTCACTGATATATAAAATATAAATTATCGATTTCACAAATATGCTAACTCTAAATAGAATACTCGACAAGCCCTTATTAATTGTTCATGGAGACCAATGTGAAAGTTCTTGTCGCCGTCAAACACGCTGTTGATCACAACCTGAAACCTTTTATTGATGCCTCCGGCCAGGTGGATCTTTCCCACGCCAAGCGGTCCATCAATCCCTTTGATGAAATTTCTCTTGAAGAAGCCGTTCGCATGAAAGAGCGCGGAGATGTTTCAGAAATTCTTGCTGTTGCTATTGGTGGCCCGGAAGCCAAAGACAGTTTGCGTCACGCTTATGCGATGGGCGCTGATCGTGCATTGCTAATTGAAACTGATGCGCCATTGCAACCATTAGCTGTAGCCAAATTATTGAAAGCCATTATTGAGCGTGAACAACCTCAATTAATTTTTTCAGGTAAACAAGCCGTTGGTGAAGATTACGGCCAAACAGGACAAATGCTTGCCGCTTTATTGGGAATAGGATTGGGAACTTTCGCATCCGCCATTCAATTAAATGGCAATCATATTCAAGTTACCCGAGAGATAGACAAAGGAACACAAACCTTAAAATTAAAACTACCTGCTGTTGTCACGGCGGATCTGCGTTTGAATGAACCCCGTTTTATTAAATTACCTAATTTGATGATGGCGAAGAAAAAAACTATTGAAACACTTGCAGCAACAGAACTGAATGTGGATTTAACACCGCGTTTTACTTTATTGAAATCCAATGAACCAGAACAAAAACCAGGTGCTATTCAATTACCCAACGTTGAAACATTAATTAACACTTTACGTCAGGCGGAGATATTGCAATGAGCATTTTAGTGTTAGCCGAACATGATGGAAAACAATTGAAACAATCAACATTACAAGCGGTAAATGCTGCCAAGGTTTGGCAGCAACCAATAGATCTTTTAGTCTATGGACATCAAGTTGAAAAAATTGCCCAAGAAGCAGCAAGCTTGTCAGGTGTTACTCGTGTGCTGGTTGCACAAGCTGATCATTTATTGCATTCGCTGGTTGAAGATGTGCAAGATTTGGTACTGACGATTGCCAATCATTATCACGTTATCCTGAGTGCACACAGTGTGTTGGGTAAAAGTGTTGTACCCGCTATTGCGGCAAGATTGGATATTGCTCCAATTACCGATGTGATAGAAATTCAAACACCTTCAACTTATATACGCCCAAGTTATGCAGGTAATATTTTTTCGCAAATTCACAATCATCAAACCATACAAATTATTACTATTCGTGCTACTGCATTTCGTCCAGCGACAACTAATGGCACTGCCGAAATCATTTCTATTTCAGTACCGGAGTCGCGCGGGCTCAGCGAATGGATAAGCGAAGATTTAAATCATTCGGAACGTCCTGAGTTATCGTCAGCACGTGTTGTGATTGCAGGTGGCCGCAGCCTGGGTGAAGATTTTGACAATCTGTTATCACCCATAGCCAAACAACTGGATGCTGCTATAGGTGCAACCCGTGCCTGTGTAGATGCAGGATTTGCAGCCAATGATTTACAAGTAGGACAAACAGGAACTGTTATTGCGCCTGAATTATATATTGCTGTCGGAATTTCCGGCGCCATGCAACATATTGCAGGAATTAAAGACAGCAAAATAATTGTTGCGATTAATCACGATCCTGATGCGCCTATATTTAAATATGCCGATTATGGAGTAGTCGCCGATTTATTTACCGCGTTACCCGCCTTGCATCAAGCATTACAACAAAATCATGCATTAGAACCCTCATAAACAGGAAACATTTTTTCATGAGCGCATTTAACACACAGACAGTTTTATCCGTCACTCACTGGAATGAAAGCCTGTTCAGTTTCACCACCACTCGCGATGAATCTTTTCGTTTTGAAAATGGTCAATTTGTGATGATAGGGTTAAACGTTGACGACAAGCCTTTATTGCGTGCTTACAGTATTGCTAGCCCTAACTATGCTGAGCATCTGGAATTTTTCAGCATCAAAGTTCCCAATGGCCCGCTTACCTCTTTATTACAACACATAAAGGTAGGTGACTCTATTTTAGTAGGAAGAAAACCAACGGGTACTTTATTGCTATCCGATTTAAAACCGGGGAAAAATTTATTTTTATTATCGACAGGAACCGGTCTAGCACCTTTTATCAGCTTGATTCAGGATCCTGATGCCTATGAAAAATTTGAAAAAATTATTTTGG
>CAZICR010000261.1:0-5079 GCA_964537795.1 uncultured Cellvibrionaceae bacterium
GCCATTTTTTGTGATGCCTTACGTAAAAAGCATTAGCCTGGATGCAATTGTTGAGCGCGATGATATTAACATCAATCGTAAAATCGATATTCTTTTACAGCTTTGTAGTGCATTGGCCTACGCGCATCGCAATGGAATAATTCACCGCGATATCAAACCACAAAATGTTCTGGTGGATTACGAAGGCATAGTGCGATTGGTGGATTTCGGCATTTCCGGTTACTTCACGGCAAACAACAACAACGAATCCACAGACAATCGCGTGATGGGAACAGAAGAATACATGGCACCGGAACAGCACTCAGGTGTTTCTTATACCAGCCATGCCAGTGATATTTATTCGCTTGGTATTTTAATGCACAAACTTTTGTTTGGTGTTTTACCTTCGGAGTGCACTGGCGGCCTGCAAAATATCAATATCTACTCAAACGCTACCGAACAAGCTTATCTAAAAGCAATGATTCCTATTATTAGACAAAGTATCTCACCCAATGCGTTTGATCGCCCGGCGAATGTTGCTGATATTCGACAACAATTATTAGTGATCGCACAGGGCCGACATTTGCAATCCAATCGCTGGGGACTGGAATCTGCACAGGATCGCATTCCACCCAATTATCAATTGCTGGATGTATTAAAAGAAAATCCTTTTGGTGCAACTTATTTAGTGAGCGATCCAAAACACGACAGATTATTGGTGATAAAAAAACAAGGACTAAAACAATTACACAATGCACCACAATCAGTTGCCAAATTAAAATCCTTTGAACACCCGCATATTATTCGTGTCCTTGGCTCAGGTAAAAATGAAAGAATTTTTATTGTGGTGTCTGAATATTTGGCAGGTGGAAGTTTACAAGACAGGCTCACACATGCATTTACCATAGGGCAATGGATGTTAATGGCCCAGCAAATTTGCCTGGGTTTAGCTTCTGCACACGAACAAGGAATCATTCATGGTAATTTACGTCCCAGTAATATTTTAATAGCCGTAGATAACCACATTAAACTCACCGACTTCGGTTTTCCTGCACATACTTATGGTGATGACAGTCATTGGTATCACATAAAAGGAGAAAAATTGTCAGTCAGTGGTGATATTTATGCGGCCGGTGCTATTGTCTTTCAGCGATTAACTGGAAAAATTCCATCCAGTAAATGGTGGGGATTCAAAAATTATTGGGCCTTGCGTTATCTACCTAAAAAATTCAAAACCATTATTTTAAAAATGATCGATATCAATCCCAAAAAACGCTATACCAATGCCAATCAAATTGCAGAAGATTTTTCCCAACTGCGCGATAAAGAAAAAACCCAGATATTGGAAAAAGTGATTGTGACAGGAGTCTCTTGACGCTTTAAAAAGCGACGGGTTGGCCTACAACATAAATTCGCTGATCAGATTTCTTATCCGTCACTATCACATGCACCAAATACCATTTCCCTTGTTTGCGCTCGGCACTTACGAATACCTCCGCATCTTTTTTTGAACCATCGACTGTATATTGAAAGGTTGCCACACCCGCATCACCCGATTGACTGATATTTCCGGTCACAAAAAAGCTGAACTCCAGTTTTTTGCCCAACATTCGTTTTACTCTGGAGTCATGCTGAATCAATTTAACCGATTTCTGATAGACTTCGCCTTTCATCAACTTCATCAAACCGGCAAGCAAGGCTGTTACCAATCCAATAACTAACACAGCACCCAATATTGAAACGATAATCCACTTGATGTTTTTCATGATCATGACCTTGTGATGTTATTAACGTTTGATCTTATAAATCGTTATTCAGTAAAACGTCATGCAACTTCGGAAAGGGGGTATGATTTTTTGGAAAGAGTATGATTTTGAAGAGTTAATACCTGTCTGATCCAAAAAGCAATCGTCCGGTAAAAATTTTGCGCAGAATTTTCAAGCCAAATATTGCCAGAACATGCACGTCAACATTTCGAGGCCACAACCACTAAAGAAAAGGCGTCTGATTTTTCACTCGCAGATATTTCCATTAGGTGCTCATTGGAAAAAATAGTAATTAACGCAGATTTATTATTGACTCCATCCGCCACCCAAAGCCTTATACAAAGTCACTGCTGTTTTTAATCGCGACAAACGTTGTTGCACCAGAGCATCCTGTGCTTGTGCAAAAGTACGCTGCGCATCGAGCAACGAAATCAATTCATTGCTGCCCTGACGATAACGGCTTTCAGCAAGGCGCAAACTTAATTCCGCTTGTTTGACAATTTCTTGCTGACTAATTTCCTGCTGCCGGGTAATTTCAGCTGAGGCCAAAGTATCGTCAACTTCTTGCAAGGCGATCAAAATGGACTTGTGATATTGCAATAAAATTTCTACTGCACGCGAATCGCTAACACGCTTTTGATTCCAGATACGCCCACCAGCGAAAAGTGTTTGTGCAAGTGACACTGCCCACCCATGACTAGTGGTTGCCGGATTCAAACTAAACAATTCTGATGCTGATTTTCCAACACTGGCAGAAAACTCTATACCAGGTAATAAAGCAGACCTCGCTTGAATCACATCGGCTTTGGCGGCAATCAATTCAGCTTCGCTTGCAGCAACATCAGGCCTGCGCGCAATTAAATCCGCAGGGGTTCCCGGTGCAATTTCAGGAACCACTATTGATAACAGGTTTTCAGACTGCGGCAAAAATTCCACTGGTGATTGACCTAATAAAATAGCCAAGGCGGAAGCCGCCTGTTTAGCTTGTAATTGGAAAGGCAATAAACTGGCTCGTTGATTTAACAGATTAGTTTTTTGCTGCGCAACTTCACCGGCATTGGCTGCGCCGTTTTTATATTTGGCTTCGACTATACGCTGAATGTTTTCAGCTATGGCAATATTTTTTTTTGCAGTCGCAATACGTTCCTGCAAAGCCAAATATTCAAACCAACCTGAAGCAATAGCCGCTTTTATACTTAAGGCTGCTGCTACCTGATCATAAAGACTGGCATTGGCTCTGGCCTTTTCAGCGCGACGCGATGCTGCAATACCACCCCACAAATCCACTTCATATTTCAAACTAATACTGGCATCGGTAGATTCACCTCTTGATGTCACGCCTGCTGTATTTTCCGTATTGCGTTCACCCGCTGATGCATTGGCACTTAGTGTTGGAAACCAACTGGCATTGGCGATATTTAATTGTAATTCAGCTTGTTTCACTCGCTCAGCAATCATCAATAAATCCAGACTTTGTTGTTCTGCTGTTTGCATTAACAAATTTAATTTTTCAGATTGAAAATAGGTCCACCAAGTTTTTTCGATTGTTGTTTGTGCGGATGCTTGAGATGAGTTGGGGTAAGTAAAAGCCGCAGCATATTGAACATTAGGCTGTTCAATTTTTGCAGGTGAACTACAAGCAGTCATGAAAAAAAGTAATATTATCGCGACATAATTTATTTTACACAATTTCATTTTCACTCCGTCGCCAAAGCAGTAACAGGATCCAATCTCGCCGCTTTTCGTGCAGGTAAATAACCGAAAATCAATCCTGTTAAAAATGCGCAACTGAATGCCATAATCACTGGCCAAATTGAATAAGCGATTGGCATACCAAAACGTCCAACTAAACTGGCAGTTCCCAATCCAACCAAAATTCCGATTAATCCACCGATTGCAGAAACCACCAAGGCTTCAATTAAAAACTGTTGCATGATATGGCGTGTACGCGCACCGGTTGCCATGCGGATACCAATTTCACGTGTACGCTCTGTAACGCTAACCAACATAATATTCATTACACCTATTCCACCCACCAATAATGAAATAGCGGCAATCGAACCCAATAAAATCGTCATGGTATTTTGTGTTTCAGAAACCATGTCAATCAAGGATGACATGCTTCGAATTTGAAAGTCTTCAGTGCCATGTCGCTCCAGCATTAAACTGTGAATGCGAGCTTGGGCGGTCTCCATATTTTTTTCGTCGTCCACGGAAACCGTAATACTGCGTAAATGTTTTTGCCCGACTATGCGCAAGCTTCCGGTTTTAAAAGGCACAAACACTTTATCATCCTGATCCTGTCCACCCGGATCGGCGCCGCGCTCACTCATTACGCCAATCACCTGAAACAAAACATTATTGATGATGACGAATTCACCCAAAGGATTTTGATTGGAAAATAATTTGGTAGCGACCGTTTTTCCTAGAACCACCACAGTTGCGTAATTTTTATCATCATCTGTTGTAAAAAAAGTACCTTGTGCAACGTCCCACTTGCGTGCAGAAGGAAATTCTGCCGCCGTTGCTTGAATTTCAGTTGAATGATCAAGATTGCCATAACGCAAGGTAAATTGACCGCCTTGCTCGGGCAAAGCTGACGCTATATGCGGTAACTCTTTAATGGCATCGACATCTTCAGGTACCAAGGTAACCAGATCCCAACGCCAACGTTGCGTGGGGCCGCCCGGCCTAACCAACAATAAATTACTGCCCATGGAACTGATGCTATCGACAACCGATTTTTTTGCACCATCACCAATTGCCATCAAACTAATCACTGAAGCAACGCCAATCACAATGCCCAACAAGGTTAATACAGTTCGAAAAATATTACTGCGCAATGAACGAAATGCCGTTTTCATGGCTTCCACTAATTCGCTTTTTATTTTCGATTCACTGGTTGTCAGGGATGGCAGAGTTTTTTTATAAGAAGAGAGACCCGAACCAGCATCAGCAATAATTTTGCCGTCGCGAATTTCAATTAAACGATCAGCATTTTTGGCAACATCTGCATCATGGGTAATTAAAATAATGGTGTGGCCTTGCGCGTTTAATTCTTTCAGTAAACGCATCACCTCTTTTCCACTATTGCTATCCAAGGCGCCGGTTGGCTCATCCGCCAAAATAATTTGACCACCGTTCATCAAGGCACGTGCAATCGACACACGTTGTTGCTGGCCACCAGATAATTGATTAGGTTTGTGATCCAATCTTTCCTGCAAACCCAAAGAGCTTAATAGTTCAATGGATCTTTCACGACGTTTCTCTGCGGACAAACCGGAATAGGTTGCAGGCAATTCAACATTTTCACAAGCAGTGGAGCTGGCCAATA
>CAZICR010000262.1:0-5075 GCA_964537795.1 uncultured Cellvibrionaceae bacterium
TACGTGATGCGCCATGACTTGATATTTATAACGAGAATAAAAATCCAATATTTTTTTAGCGCTAGGCTCAGGCTCGACTGATTGTTTCCAATCATTAAATGCAAATACACGCGTAATAAAATTTTCACGCAAACCGGCATCATTCAAACGTCCCGCTTCTTCAACCGGTAAGAAAGGCATTAGCTCAATTAATCGCTCAGCATATGCGCCGCGTCCTTTGCTGTCTTGTGGATAACCATTCTCGCGATAACGTTTCAACCCGAACACTCCACAGCTCGGCGAATTTTGCATAAACACATAGCCGCAAATATCAGGCATTTGTTGCGCAACTATTTCTGCTTGCTCTTTCAACGCATCAGTCACATCCAATTCGGGATTGTCAATGCCCACCACACGCGTATCGCCATCCTTGAAAACCAATCGAATCGGTTTGCGCGGAATGCCGAGGCCAATCGCTACTTCGGGGCAAACCGATTTGTAATCGAAATAATTAGCCAGGACTTCCGTCAAATAACGATTGTGCTTATGCCCACCGTCATATCTGACCTTTTCACCAAGAAGACACTGACTCACACCCACCGCGATTTTGTTCATTATCCAACCTATACAAAGTTAACTGTTTGTATAGGTATACGCTAAAAATTATACAAAGCAAATAAATTGTATAAATATTTTCAGTGAGAGATCCAAAATGAATTTGCCTACGTAGCCTCTGTTTAACTTGTCTATTTTGGAGATTTCAGTGGCAAATTTTTTGATTGTAGGTGGTAGTAAAGGCATAGGTCGCGCCTTGGTTGAACAACTTTTAAACGCAGATCATCAGGTATTTGTTATTGCCAGAAATGCAGTTGATATCCCCGGATGTGATTCGTTTGAGGCAGATATAAACAGCGATATTTCTAATATAGTCAACCAGTTACCGGATAATATTAATGGAATGGTTTACTGTCCTGGTAGCGTCACCCTGAAACCTTTTCAACGATTAACCACAGAAGATTTTTTACAGGATTTTCAAGTCAACTTACTCGGTGCCGTCCGCTGTTTACAAGTCGCGCAAAGCCGTTTAAAGAAATCATCAAACGCCTCGGTAGTGTTATTCAGCAGCGTTGCCGCCCAAACCGGAATGCCTTACCACGCGAGTATCTCGGCCAGCAAAGCGGCAATTGAGGGTCTAACCAAAAGCCTAGCCGCTGAATGGGCGCCCTCTATTCGCGTGAATTGCATTGCCCCTTCACTCACCCAAACGTCACTCTCTGAAAAGCTGACTAACACAGCTGAAAAAATTGAAGCAGCTGCCCAGAAGCATCCATTAAAACGAATCGGCCAACCCGAAGAAATTGCCTCACTTGCCCATTTCTTGTTATCGCCGGCATCAAGCTGGATGACAGGGCAAGTTTTGCATTTGGATGGGGGGCTTTCATCCTTGGTGAATCAATAGCTCGAATACTGGATGTTGCAAATCAAAATTACCAACTACAAGTCTGACCTTTGTTTTGTTCGTCGAGCCAAGACTTTAGCGGCGCAAAATAATCCAGAATCGCAGATGCATCCATTTCGGACGTGCCTATAGCCTCTTGCAAAATTTCTTGCCAGGGCTTGCTTGCACCTGCTTCCAATAAGGCTTGTAGTTTTGCGCCCGCTTCTTTGCTGTTGTAAATAGAACATTGGTGTAATGGCCCTTTAAAGCCCGATGCTTCACACAAGGCTTTGTGAAATTGGAATTGCAAAATGTGTGCGATGAAATATCGGGTATAAGGAACGTTGGCTGCAATATGATATTTGGAACCAGCATCAAAATCGCTTTCACTTCGTGGTACTGGAGATCGAATGCCTTGATACTCGGCGACTAAATCCCACCAGGATTTATTGTATTCTTCCGGCTTTATTTTTCCGGAAAATACCTGCCAACGCCACTGATCAATAATTTTACCAAAAGGCAGAAATGCAATTTTATCCAAAGCCAATTTCATCTGTTGGTTGATGACCGCTTGTTCATTGTGTTCAACCTTGACAATCAAACCAATTTTTTTCAAGTACTCCGGTGTGATTGACAACACTATAGTATCGCCAATCGCTTCGTGGAAACCATCGTTAGCGCCATTTTGATACAGGAAAGGTTTTTGATTGTATTCCAGAAAATAATAGATGTGCCCGAGTTCATGGTGAATGGTTTCGAACTCAACTTCAGTGGGTTCAATACATTCTTTAATGCGAACATCTTCTTTGGTATCCATGGTCCAGGCGCTTGCGTGACATTCCACTTCGCGATCACGAGGCTTGGTCAACATGGATTTTTCCCAAAAGCTGGCTGGCAATTCACGAAGTCCGAGAGAAGTGAAAAAACCTTCAGCGATTTTGGCAATTCCAATTGCATCTTTTTTACTTTTCACTAACGCGGACGTCACATTCAAATCACCAACACCGGGATAAGGCGTTACAAGATCATAAATACTGTCCCATTGTTGACTCCACATATTTCCTAATAAATGCGCTGGTATCGGTTGATCCAATGGCACTTTGTCAACACCGTAGTGTTTGGATAAATCGGATCTCACTTTGCAATGAAGCGCCTGATACAAAGGCTCAACTTGATTCCACAAGCGCTCAATATCTTTTTCAAAATCAGCAGCAGGCATGTCATAACCCGAACGCCAGGAAGCACCCAAATCGGCAAAACCATAAGCGCGCGCCCCGGCGTTTACCAATTCAACATATCGAACATAGTCACTTTTATAAGAGGGAGAGACAGTTCGCCAACCTGTCCATGCTTCCAAGAGTTCATCGTAATTCCGACTGGAAACCAACAAATCAGAAAGATCATTTAAATTTTTACATTCCTGTTCAGACGAATCTTTTTTTGGCTTGCAATATTTCCCCGATCCATAAATTCCTTCCATCTTGGTGCCCAGTGTCGCCAGCTCTGCACGTTCTTCTGCAGTATCCGGTGGTAACAAGGTTTTCCCCAAGGTTAGATTTGTGTATGCCTTTGCAGTGTCTTTCGACATAGGCACATCTTTATAAACACGCGCTTCAGCTAAAATGTTTTTTTCAAATGCCATCATTCGCTCGTTGGATCTTGCGGCAATCAACGCAGAATCATCATTGATATAAGTCGAATACACCCATTGCGCAGCGCTGGTTTCACGATAAATATCAAGGTAACGTTGGTTGACATCTTCAATAAATGCTTCAGGCGATTTTGAAGTTGAATTTTTTGCTGGTTCAGTAGTTTCAGTCTTGTCGTCACATGAAGACAAACAGAAAAAACCTACGAAAACCAAGAGCAAATTTACGATAGAAGTATTTTTTTTCACAATAAACACCCTTTTTACAAAGCAGTAAAGTCATCCAATAAAGATGAATTAATGAATTCCGCCCATCCCACGTTTTAATAATGGCGAAATCAATAACATAAATATTCCAAAGCCAACACCCACCAACATTAGCATTTCGAATAGTTGAGTGTAGGAAAGCAACATAGCAGCGACATCAGATTTTTCGGATGTATCGGCTGATGCTAATTTTGATAAGCGTGTGGCAAGCGTTTCAGATAACGCCGTGGCGACAAACCATGTGCCCATACTGACACCGACCACTTTTGGAATCGATAATTTTGTCACGGCCGATAGCCCAATTGGCGACAAACAAAGTTCACCAGTACTGTGACAAAAATAAGCGAGCACCATCCAAATAGCAGCGACTTTTCCAATGTCATTCGGAAACTGGGCACCCAATACCAAAGCGCCAAAACCCAATCCGGCAAATATAATTCCCAGTGCCAATTTAACCGGCGTCGACGGATTCAAACCTTTGGCATCTAACCAAGGCCAGAGCAAGGCGAGTGGAATTGCGAGAAGCATAATAAACGCAGGATTAAATGCAGCAAATTGACTGGTTACTAAATTTAAACCGAACAATTCACGATCCATAACGCGATCAGCAAAAAGTGTCATTGAAGCAGCCGATTGCTCAAACAAAGACCAAAAAACAATAGTAGAAACAATCAGCACCATCAATACCAAAGTTCGGGTAAATTCCACACTTCGATAACGAATAAAACCGTAAATTACAAATAAAACTAACGAACCCAACGCAGCGTACAACAAAAGTTCTGTAGCAGACTCAGAAATGTGAATAAATTTATTTTGTGTCAAGACGCTGCCCAGTCCAATTAAAATCACCAGTAATGTTGAAACCAATACCGACTTTTGGGTCTGCCAGGGATATCGAAACATCATCGAATAGGCAAGAATTCCGACAATTCCAAATAACAGAAAAATATTTTGAGTGAGATGAACTATGGGTTCACTTTGAACTAACAACCAAATCACGGGTAAAGAAAAAAAACTGGCAAGATAGATCCACCATTCATGTTTCATTCCTGCGAATTTTTCATTTAACCATTCAACACAGGGTGACTCAACATGTCCTGTTAAATAACGCTGACCCAAAAGAAAAGTCACCATACCTAACACCATGCCGACGCCCGCGAGACCGAAACCATATTTCCATCCGTATGTTTCACCCAACCAACCGCACAATAAAATTGCAACGAGTGAACCAACGTTAATCCCCATATAAAACAGAGTAAATCCGGAATCGCGTCGAGGATCGTTTTCTGGATATAAATTACCGACAATCACCGAAATATTTGGCTTCAGATAACCTACCCCAATGACGATAAATGAAATTGCCAAATAAAAAATAGCTAACGCAGCAGTATCTTGTTTGGTGATTTCATGGCTTAACACCGTACCCGCAGCCAACACTTCACCCGTTACCAGTGTCAGCGAATCTGAAAGAACAGTTCCGGCGGGATAGTAAATTGCTTGTTCACCTTCAACAGCCATTAGAAAATGACCGATACACAAAAGCGTGCCGCCAAACAAAACTGATCGACGCGTGCCCAAGTATCGGTCAGCAATCAAACCACCAATCACCGGCAATGCAAAAACCAATCCGGCGTAAGCACCGAGAATATCGAGCCCATGATCATCAGAAAACAAATGGTATTTGGTGAGATAAAGCAACAAAATATATTTCATTCCATAAAACGAAAATCGCTCCCACATTTC
>CAZICR010000263.1:0-4996 GCA_964537795.1 uncultured Cellvibrionaceae bacterium
TTTGTACGCGAACGCAATCGTGAACGCGAAATTTGGGATGGCTATCGCGCGGGTCCTGACGGTGCTTGTGAAGAGTTTGGAGCAGATGATGCGTTTCCGATTGATGATATAGACGATATTTTGCCGGGTTTACTCGAAGGACGCCAGCGTGTTTATTACGCTATGGGCAAAGACGGTGAATTCGATAAACAAGTGATGGAATGGATCAATACTATTCGCGCAAAAGTTCGCTCAGGTGCAACACCACCCGGCGAGTTTCTCGATTTAAGCCATATACTGCATGACATGCGTTTATTTAAAAGTGCTGCGGAAATCCGTGTGATGAAAGAAGCGGGCGACATTTCAGCAGCCGCTCACATTCGCGCAATGAAGGCTTGCGAACCTGGCGTGATGGAGTATCAACTCGAGGCCGAAATTCTTCACGAATTTCATCGCAATGGTGCACGCTTTCCTGCTTACAACTCCATTGTTGGCGGCGGAAAAAATGGCTGCATTTTGCATTACATCGAAAATTCTGCCGCAATTAAAAATGGCGATTTGGTATTAATCGATGCCGGTTGTGAATTAGATTATTACGCTGCTGATATCACACGCACGTTTCCCGCCAACGGGAAATTTTCCAACGAACAAAAAATTCTCTACAACATTTGTTTGGACGCACAACTTGCGGCAATCGCCGTCGCTAAACCCGGCAATCACTGGAATGATCCGCACGAAGCTACAGTGCGTGTTATTACTCAGGGTTTAATCGATGTAGGCTTACTCGAGGGCAAACTGGAAGAATTAATTGAATCCGAAGCCTACAAAGAATTTTACATGCACCGCGCCGGCCACTGGTTAGGCATGGATGTACACGACGTCGGAGATTATAAAGTCGGCGGCGAATGGCGGTTGCTTGAACCTGGAATGGTGATGACTGTTGAACCCGGAATTTACGTCGCACCCGACAACGAAAAAGTTGCCAAAAAATGGCGTGGCATCGGCATTCGCATAGAAGATGATGTGGTGATTACTAAAGATGGAAATGAAGTGTTAACCAAAAATGTTCCAAAAACTGTGGCAGAAATTGAAAAGCTAATGAAAGCGTCTTAGCAAGTGAAGCCCCAAAAGCAACGTAGAGAAAAACCATGCCGAGCATAGATAGACAAAATTTCAATATCACCATCATCGGTGGCGGCATGGTTGGTATGAGCTTGGCATTGTTACTGTCACGCCAAAATTCCGAATGGAACATTGCGCTGTTGGATGCACAGGAATTTCCTGATGATGAAATGGATAGATTATTTCAACCCAGCTTTGATTCACGCTCTACAGCTATTGCACATGGCAGCATGGAAATTTTTCAATCCTTGGGTATTTGGGATAGCTTAAATCAACAAGCAACGGCAATTAAGAAAATTCATGTCAGCGATGCCGGGCATTTGATGGGTGGTTTAATTAGCGCCGAAGATTATAGCGTTGATGCTGTGGGCTATGTGATTCCCAATCAGTGGATTGGCAGGGTGTTAACTTCTGCATTAACCGCACAGAAAAATATCAGATTATTCTCGTCGGTAACTGTTGAAAAAGTCTTGTCGAAAATTTCCGGAGCCGAATTAGAGCTGACTGAAAATTCACATCAAATCAATAAAATAACAACTGATTTAGTAGTCATGGCAGATGGTGGAAAATCACCATTGGCGCAGCAACTCGGCATTGATTTCAGTGTGCAGCCCTATCAACAAACGGCAATTGTTGCCAATGTTTCATTTACCGAATCACACCAACATGTGGCTTACGAGCGATTCACAGAGTTAGGGCCAATTGCATTATTACCGCTTGGTAGAAGTGCATCTGCACAGGAAGCAGCTTTGGTATTAACTCTACCCAAAGAACAAGCAAACGAATTATTGAATTCATCTGATGACATATTTTTAGCGCATTTACAAAAGCGTTTTGGTCATAGACTGGGGAAATTTAACCGTGTTGGTGAGCGCAAAGCTTTTCCATTACAGTTAATTACCGCAAAAGAACAAATCCGGTCGCGATTAGTATTGATTGGCAATGCTGCACATTTTTTACATCCCGTTGCCGGGCAGGGGTTTAATTTGTCTTTACGTGATTGCACGAGCTTGACTCATCATCTGGCTACTTCTGATAAATCTTTAGGGGATTTATCAGTGTTGCAAACTTATTTACGAGATCAACAAGGCGATCAAAACACCACCGTGTTGTTTAGCGATCAATTAGTGAAACTTTTTTCAAGCCATCGACTCGCCATGATTGCATTAAGACATCTGGGATTTTTGGGATTGGAATCAATCCCTGCCGCCAAGAAACTATTAGTTGCTCAAACCATGGGTAAACACTATGTCTGAAACTACTGACATTACGATTATTGGAGCGGGACTTGTGGGTGCCAGCTTGGCTTGCGCAATTGCTCAAGCTGATACAGACAAAATATTACGGATTAAATTAGTTGATGCGTCTGATGAAGTTAGTCAATTTACGGGAGAGAACTTTGATCCGCGCGTTGTCGCGCTTACTCAAGCCTCACAAAATTTTTTAACGGAGTTGGATGTTTGGAGTGACATTGTTGCACAACGTATTGAGGCTTATTCACACATGCATGTGTGGGACGGTGAAGGCACAGCCAGCATTCATTTTGATTCTGCGGAAGTTGGCTCACCACATCTGGGTCACATTGTTGAAAATTCTGTGGTATTAGAAGCGTTACAGAAAAAACTTTCTCGCTATCCGCAGATTGATTTTATTCAATCAGCCAGCCTGTTGGATATTCATCGACGGGAGACGACAACAGGAATAGTGCTCAGCAAAGGTGAACCGTCTATCACTCGTTTATTGATTGGTGCAGATGGTGCCCAATCACGTGTGCGTGATCTCGCCAACTTTGCAACTCGTGAATGGAGTTATGGGCACAAAGCCATAGTCGCCACCGTGCAAACGGAATTACCACATCGAAGTACCGCATGGCAACGTTTTATGCACACTGGCCCGCTGGCATTTTTACCTCTACCCAAAGTTAATGGAAAACATTTTTGCTCCATCGTCTGGTCTGCCGAGGATGAATTGGCCGATCAATTAATGTTGATGAGTAATGACGATTTTTGTATCGCGCTGGGAAAAGCATTTGAATACAAACTGGGGCAGGTTCTGCACACATCCGGGCGCTTTGTGTACCCACTTAGACAACGACATGCACGCGATTATATTCAGCCGCAAATTGTGTTGATTGGCGATGCCGCCCACAATATTCATCCCTTGGCCGGCCAGGGAGTGAATCTCGGATTTCTTGATGCACAAGTTCTTGCAGAAGAAATTTTGCGTGCACAAAAGAGAAATATCCCACTGGAAGATTTTTCACTTTTGCGACGTTACCAACGACAAAGATTAAGTCACAATCTCGGCATGATGTCGGTCATGGAGGGTTTCAAACAATTATTCGCCAGTCGAACTTTATCTGCCAATTGGCTACGCAATTTTGGCATGCGTCAGCTAGACTCAAGTTCAGCCATTAAAAAATTAATTATTCGACAAGCTATGGGGCTTTAAGCGATCCGTAAAAGTGTGAGGCAAGCATGGATTTTTCTTTTCTTTCTATAGAACCCTTCAGTTGGCACTCAATTGGAACCTCTATTCTCTGTGGTGCCATTATCGGTGCAGAAAGACAGCTACGCGGTAAACCGGTAGGTATTCGAACTTCATCACTGATTACTCTCGGCACTTACATTTTTATTGCAGCCTCGATGATTGTGTCCACAGGTGTTGATCAAAACGGAACTCGAGTGGTGACTGATCCTTCACGAATTATCGGGCAAGTGATTACCGGAATTGGTTTTCTGGGAGCAGGTGTTATGCTGGCGCGCGATGGTTTTGTCTTGGGGGTAACATCGGCAGCAACCATTTGGTCACTGGCGTCTATCGGCGTTTGTATAGCCATAGGATACAACATGGTTGCTATTAAACTTTCACTGGTGGTAATTGCCGTTCTGGTAGGGGTAGATTTACTGGAAGACTATTCACAAGCATTTACTCGAGGTGTTCATAAAAAATACCAAAGCTGGTTTGGCGCATCCAAAAAATCATCGGATTAAACCAAAACACAAATCCGTGCGTACTGGCAATTAAAATCTCCAAGTGAAATTTTTTCTCATTTCTTAACTAGAAAATTACTCATGAAAAAGTTGGCTCTCGTATTAAATTATCTGGTTATAGTGTTGTTTCTGGTTTCAATAATAACCTTCGCAATGTTTGGTCATATTGTAGGATATTTTTTAGCGCTGGTTGCCGCGACAATAGGTTTTGGCGTCTGGAAACAAGCGCGCTGGGGATACTTTGCCGCCGCTGCTTTTGGCCTTGCTTGTTTTCAGTTAGCCAAACAAGGTTACCAATTTCAAACATTGAAATCTGAGGCGATGACTTTGGGCATATTGATGGTTCCAATTGCTATTTTTCTACACGAAATTCTGGCTCGGCAAAAGCCCGATGAGCCCCCGCCAAAAGATTAAAAACACAGGGCAAATTTATGTGACACAAGAGAAACAAGTGTTACTCCTTGTTACTGATATCCATAACATTCATCAATTTAGTGGATATTTGCTTGACTCACTTTGACAACTGCTTTACTTTTGAGCCGCTACAGATTGAGATCCGCCCCAAGCTCCGCCTTTTGTAAGACCTCTTGCTCAAGACCACTTTGGACGACCACGACCTGAGCAATAGCTTTACATAGCTATTTCACCCTGGCTTTTTGTAAAGTCGGTTTTTTTGTTCGGTCAGCTGCTCAGCTGACGTTTTTATGTAAGACGAGGAAAGTATGTCAGATTTGGTCTCTGGTGTTGTTAAGTGGTTTAACGACGACAAAGGTTACGGTTTTATTGAGCGTGATGGTGGTTCGGATGTATTCGTACATTTCCGTGCGATTAATGGCAATGGCCGTAAAACGCTTAAAGAAGGTCAGAAAGTGACGTTCGAAGTGACCCAAGGTCAAAAAGGC
>CAZICR010000264.1:0-4995 GCA_964537795.1 uncultured Cellvibrionaceae bacterium
AAAACGGCAAAACCCGCGTGAAAAAATCCAAAGTCAAACCCTGGGGTAATTTTTTACGTTACCAATATATGACCTATGATTTTTCCGATATTCGTGAACCCGGTATGTATCAAATTCAATATCGCGACAAAATTTCTCACGCCTTTAAAATCGGTGACGATGTACTCTCACGTCACGCATGGCAAACGACGCTGGAATATTTTTTACCTGTGCAAATGTGTCACATGCGCGTGAATGAAAAATATCGCGTTTGGCATGGCATTGATCACCTCGATGACGCACGCATGATGCCGATTAATTTTAATCACATCGATGGTTATCTTTCTGATGGCAGCACTCGCACTAAATTTAAATCGGAAGATAGAGTTCCCGGTTTGAATGCCGGTGGCTGGCATGATGCAGGCGATTACGATTTGCGTGTGGAATCACAAATCGGCACTGTTTGGTTGTTGTCGAGCATGGTGGAAGAATTTAATTTAAATCACGATGCGACTTTAATTGATCAACAAAAGAAATTAGTCGAAATTCACGAAGCCGATGGCAAAAACGACGCACTGCAACAAATCGAACACGGTTTGCTGAGTGTGCTCGGCGGTTACAAATCCATGGGACGTTTGTATCGCGGCATTATTGAACCCACGATTCGCCAATATGTATTGTTAGGCGATGCCACAGTACAAACCGACAATCTGCCTTACGACCCTTCATTAAAAGAAGGTGAAATTAAAAATGGCAAATCGGGTAATCCGGATGATCGCTGGGTATTTACCGAAGATAATCCCGAACGCGAATTGTATGTGGCCGCCGGTTTAGCCAGCGCAGCGCGCACATTAAAAGATTACAACCCGCAAATGTCGAAAGAGGCTTTGCAAGCCGCAAAAGAAATTTACGCAATTGCAGCACCCAAAGCGAAAAAAATGGATAACCGGATTTTTGCACTCGCTGAATTAATTCTTTCCACCAATGACGACAACTATCGTCAGGAATTAATCAGTTTGAAATCGGCGATTGTGGGTAATGTTGAACAAAATGTGTGGCCAATCGGCCGCGTGATCAACAGCATTAAAGATCCACAATTTGTGCAAGACATTGATAAAGCCGTCGCCGATTATCAAGCGCAAGTGCGCGAACGCGCAAAAACCGAATCCCCTTACGGCGTGCCTTACAAACCCAATATTTGGGGCGCAGGTTGGAGCATTCAGGAATTCGGCGTGAAGCAATATTTCTTCCACAAATCCTGGCCACAACACACCACCACCGATTCCTTCGTGAACGCCTTGAATTTTATTTTAGGCGTACACCCAGGCATTAACACCCAATCCTTTGCATCCGGTGTCGGCGCCAATTCTGCAACAGTTGCTTACGGCGTTAACCGCGCTGATTGGTCTTACATCCCCGGAGGCGTTATTTCCGGCACAGCATTAATTCGCCCGGATTTACCCGAATTAAAAATCTGGCCTTTCTTCTGGCAACAAACCGAATATGTCATGGGCGGCGGCGAAGCCAACTATATGTTTTTGGCATTGGCAGTGGATAAGTTGAATCAGAAAAAGTAATTTCGTTTTTGAATATAAACGGGGCATGATAAATGCCCCTGCTAGTGATTTGAATTTGGATCTGACTTTATCATTCAAGATTAATGTCGAAGTGTTCGAATTACTATTCTTGATTCCCCTTGAAATAAAATACTTAAGCAAGATATAGTCGGACTCCCTACTAATTTGTTTTTAAATCAAGGAGACTATTTTGGGTGGATTGCCAATCCCTAAACCTTCTATATTGGATGTGCTAGAAGTTGTTCGAATAGAAGGTGGTAGAAAAGTATTTAGAGATGAATCTGAAAATGTTTACTACACATGGGATTCACTTCATGGTGAATTAGAAGTCTTCAACAAAAATGGCCGTCACTTGGGTGCTGCTTGCCCTCAAACCGGAGTTATAATTAAGCCTCCAGTGAGAGGACGAAGAATAAGCAAGCAGAACTAGGAGATTAATATGAGCTTTATAGAATTATGCCTTAATGGCGATGTGCTAGAAGATGAGATTGATGATTTTGTTGATAACTGGCATGAAGATGAAAAAACAACTCTAGAGCTACATGAATATTTAGGAATGAGTTGGGACGAATATTCAATTTGGGCAACTCGACCATCTATTCTTCCATTCATTCTGTCTGCAAGAAAAAAAGGAACGACGTTTGACGCAGAACTTAACCAAAAGCGGCTGGCACTAGCTGCTAGAGCAGAAACTGTCGAAGAAGCTCATCGTTTAGAGTCTTGGTTAAAGTTGATTGGTAAAGCTTAGTGCTTCCTGTAGAGAAAATGGCCGCTCGCTTGCTAAATAGGCACAATTTAAAGCCTCCTTTTGATTTGGAAGCGTTGGTGGCCAATTATGCATCAGTTGAGGATTATTATTTTCCGTTCCCTGCAGATGGAATTACGATTGGGATTGGGGGAGAGAATAAGCCTCAGATTTTAATAAATTCTTACGCACCAGAAACTAGAAGGAGATTTACTCTTGCGCATGAATTGGGCCACATAATAATCCCGTGGCACACGGGAACGATTGTTTCTCATCTTGATTATGTGGATGCAAATGTCGAATACAAGGAAATGGAATCAGAAGCTAATCAGTTTGCTGCAGAATTATTAATCCCCCAAGATTGGCTCCATCACTTGAGTGAAGAGTATAGTTCTTTAGAGTTGTTTATTAGAAGAGTTCTAGAAGATACTAAAGTCTCAAGAGATGCAGCACTTA
The DNA here is from genome assembly GCA_964537795.1 of uncultured Cellvibrionaceae bacterium. Taxonomy (GTDB): domain Bacteria; phylum Pseudomonadota; class Gammaproteobacteria; order Pseudomonadales; family Cellvibrionaceae; genus Cellvibrio. The sequence continues at coordinate 2,758 of CAZICR010000264.1, forward strand.
TCAAGATTTTTAATACAGTTCGTACTCCTGCTATCTGCGCATGGATAGATAGTACTGGCGTTTTGATAAAAGATTTTCGCACGAACACCGCCCCCTCAGCAGCCTCGCTACACGGGAAAAACCTTTTTGATCAGAAAATTTTCTCAACCGCATCTTCAGAAGAAGTTTTCAGCTTAGGAGACAGAACCTATAAGTCATGGATTTTCGATAACACAGGAATTGAGGAAATAGACCCTAGACCATGGCGTGAAGTACTTAATCAAATTCTCGATGAAACTGGAAGAGCAGACTTACTAAGTAGCATCAACGCCGTCTTACCATCGAAGTATAATTCAAACAAAAATAAATCAGAGCAAGAACTATGTTCTTTAGCAATCCAAGCATATGACGGACGAGATAAGTTTAGCGATATTGTTATTCATCCATTATTTCCACAATATGTCGTAAAAAGAATCAAAGAGTTAATTGATAAAAACAAAAGTTAACTTAAAAGCTTCAGCCATGCCAACTTAGGGATATAAGACTCCAAGGCCTAAAGGGGTCAGCAGCCCTTTAATTATGTTGCTCAAGCTAAAAAAACGGAAATTATCTTTAACGGAAAAACAAACCAGGTGATATGCAAATCCAACTTTTTAGCGATCTCCATATAGAATTTGAAGAGTTCAGCATTTCCTGTGAGAAGGCTGATGTTGTTGTTTTTGCGGGTGATATTGAATTGGGTGCAAAAGGTGTTGAATGGATAAAGCGGCAAAACATTAAGTGCCCAATTATTTATGTTTTGGGCTAAAGGGGTCAGAGACCTTTAATTATGTTGCTCAAGCTAAAAAAACGGAAATTATCTTTAACGGAAAAACAAACCAGGTGATATGCAAATCCAACTTTTTAGCGATCTCCATATAGAATTTGAAGAGCTCAGCATTTCCTGTGAGAAGGCTGATGTTGTTGTTCTTGCCGGCGATATTGAAGTCGGCATAAAAGGCGTCGAATGGATAAAACGACAAAACATAAAGTGCCCAATCATTTATGTTTTGGGCAACCATGAGTATTACAAACAATCTCACCCAGGCCTTATACGCAAGGTCACTGAAGCGGCAAAGCAAACTAACATTCATCTATTGGAAAACAAATCGATAACAATTGGTGATGTATGTTTTCACGGAACCACTTTGTGGACTGATTTTGAATTATTTGGTGACCCAAGAGTGGCGGGCTACGAATGCCAACAAATAATGACGGATTTTAAGAAAATCAGAAAAGAGCCTTCCTATTCAAAATTACGTTCTATCGACGTTGCAACAATTCACCACCACTCCAAGTTGTGGCTGGCGCAAAGCTTGAGCCAATCAGTAGCTTCACAAAATGTGGTGGTTACGCATCACGCACCCAGCAAAAAATCTATTCCTGAACACTATAAAACGAATATAGTGTCGGCTGCTTATGCATCAAACATGGATGACTTTATCGAGCAACATCAACCGGATTATTGGCTGCACGGCCACCTACACAACAGTCTTGATTATAAAATTGGTAATTGCAGAGTTGTGTGTAATCCGAGAGGATATAGTGATGAGAGAAATCCTGATTTTCAATTGGAGTTGTTGATTAACGTGTAACATTTAGTGTCTTTATGCATGAAAGAATATTTTCAGAATAAACTAATAAGGCAATTTCGATTTTAACTTTGGAAGAAAAATATGTTCGCAAGTAGTCTAGATGAATTTGAATTTAGTAAAGAGGTGGTATTTGAATATCTAATCTTGAATAAAGATTTAAGGGATTGGGTTCCACCTGAGAAAGGAATCTATGAAGTAAAAAATATATTCAATGAAGATCAGCTAAAAAGTCTTGAGGTATTGTGTGATATCGATGGTCGTCGAGCCACTATTTGGCTTGATGTTACTCATTACGAACCTTGCAAAGAGGTAAGATTTTATTCAGATAAAGCAGTGTTTGATAATGGTGAGCCTTTAAACAAGGCACGCTTTTTTCCATATAAATATATTGCATTTCGTTACACATTTAACGACACCCCTCAAGGATGCAATGTACTTCAAGATATTTATCTTTTTCCAAACGGTTTTATTGGTTGGATACTATGTAAAATTTTTGTAATGCCTCCGATGAAGAGGGAATTAAAAGCTAGCACGACTGCACTCAAAACATATCTAAAAGATCGCATTCATAATTAGAGCCCGCTATCAATGGAAATAGAATACTGCTGGCGATTTGATAAAGATT
>CAZICR010000265.1:0-4979 GCA_964537795.1 uncultured Cellvibrionaceae bacterium
CCTGGTCGTGGACAGAATACTGGCGGCTTGCATCCAGTCACGCGCACCTTGCAGCGCATTGAAGATATTTTTCGCGCTGTGGGTTACACAGTCGAAGTAGGTCCGGAAATTGAGGATGATTATCACAATTTCGAAGCACTCAATATTCCATCGCATCATCCAGCGCGTGCTATGCACGATACTTTTTATGTGGATGACACTCACGTCTTGCGTACACACACATCACCCGTACAAGTGCGGACGATGGAAAATAAAAAGCCACCGATTCGTGTGATTTGTCCTGGTCGTGTTTATCGCTGCGATTCAGATATGACTCACTCACCCATGTTTCATCAGGTTGAAGGTTTGGTGGTCGATAAAAATATCAGTTTTGCCGATCTCAAAGGAACTATGGATCAATTTCTGAAAACATTTTTTGAAGCGGATGTCCCCGTTCGTTTTCGTCCATCATATTTTCCATTCACCGAACCTTCTGCTGAAATGGATATTCAATGTACCCAGTGTCGCGGTAAAGGTTGCCGCATGTGTAAAAACACGGGTTGGTTAGAAGTCGGTGGTTGCGGAATGGTGCATCCTGAAGTTTTCATAGCCAGTGGTGTTGATGCGGAAGTCTATACCGGTTTTGCATTTGGCATGGGCGTTGAGCGCCTCGCCATGTTGCGTTACGGCGTAAATGATTTGCGATTATTTTTTGAAAATGATTTGCGATTCTTAAAACAGTTTTGATTTTAATATGTAGGTTGGGGTGCAAACCCCAACATGAGATCTCGATAGAAAAATGTTGTTGGGGGTTGCACCCCAATCTGCGGAACAGATGAAATATGAAAATAAGTGAATCCTGGTTGCGTGAATGGGTTAATCCTTCCATTACTACCGATGAGTTGGTTGCGCAACTGACCATGGCTGGTCTTGAAATTGATGCAGTGGAATCGGTTGCTGGTAATTTTACTGGTGTGATTGTTGGTGAAATAGTTGCTTGTGAACAACATCCCGATGCTGACAAGTTGCGCGTAACAAAAGTCGCAGGTTTGCCGGATGGTCCAACACAAGTTGTGTGTGGAGCAGCTAATGCACGTGTTGGAATTAAAATTCCATTTGCAACTATTGGTGCAGAATTGCCGAATGACTTTCATATCAAAAAAGCCAAACTTCGTGGTGTAGAATCGTTTGGTATGTTATGCGGACAAACTGAATTGCAAGCAGGCGATGATGATACGGGGTTGTGGGAATTATCTTCTGATGCGCCTGTTGGAAAAAATATTCGTGAATATTTAAATCTTGACGATAAATTATTGGAAGTCGATTTAACACCTAATCGCAGTGACTGCTTGAGTGTAAAAGGTGTTGCACGAGAAGTGGGTGTATTAAATCGAGCTGCAGTTAAATCTCCAGTTATCAATTCTGTCGCTGCAAAAATTTCTGACACCTTTCCAGTAACACTTTCTGCGGCTTCGGCATGCAGTCGTTACGTTGGTCGTATCATTCGCAATATTGATATTTCACGTCCCAGTCCTGCATGGCTACAAGACAAATTAAAACGTTCAGGTTTGCGCAGCATTGATGCTGTTGTTGATGTGACCAATTATGTATTGATCGAACTCGGTCAACCTATGCATGCATTTGATCTGAATAAATTAGCAGGTAGTATCGATGTTCGTTTGGCCAAACAGGATGAAAAAATTCAGTTGCTCGATGGTCAAGAAATAAAACTCAATTCGGATACTTTGGTTATTGCTGATCAAAATGGTCCTTTGGCTATGGCGGGTGTGATGGGTGGCAAACCCAGCGCCGTGAGTTCAGAAACAAACAATATTTTTCTTGAAAGCGCTTTTTTTAATCCTTTGGCAATTGCTGGTCGTGCGCGCTCTTATGGATTGCACACAGATTCTTCACATCGTTTTGAGCGCGGTGTTGATTACAATTTGCAACGCGAAGCTATGGAACGTGCAACAGAATTGTTGTTATCAATAGTGGGTGGTGAAGCGGGTCCAATTATTGAAGTGATTAATGAGCATTTACCACAAACACGACAAGTCACTTTACGCAAAGCGCGAATTGTCAGTGGTTTAAGTCTGGTGATTGACGATTCACAAGTGGTCGACATCATGACGCGGCTTGGATTGTCATTGGTGTCGCATAACAATGAAGCTTGGGTCTTCAATGTACCCAGTTATCGATTTGATATTTCCATTGAAGCCGATTTATTGGAAGAGCTGGCGAGAGTTTATGGCTACAACCGTTTGCCGACTCGTGTTTTGGCGACACCTATTCAAATTGCTGAACATCCTGAAGCAGACTTACCAGTTTCCAAGTTGCGTGATCAGTTGATTGCACGTGGTTATCAGGAGGCAATCACTTTCAGTTTTATCGAGCCTAAGCTCTCGGCCTTGTTTGATCCAAAAACTGAGCCTGTGGTTTTGCGTAATCCCATCAGTGCTGATCTCGCAGCCATGCGTACCAGTTTGTTACCCGGATTAGTCAGTGTTCTGCGTAATAATTTGAATCGTCAGCAGGATCGTTTGCGCTTGTTTGAGACGGGTTTACGTTTCGTTCCAGCATCGGAAGGCTTGAGACAGGAGGCTTGTTTGGCTGGTTTAATCTATGGGAGCCGTTTGCCTGAATCTTGGGCGAATACCAAAGAAGAAGTCGATTTCTACGATCTTAAAGGGGATCTTGAAGCCCTTTTGGGTTTGTCAGGGTTTGAATATCGTTTCGAATCGGCAATTCATGATGCCTTGCATCCAGGGCAAACAGCTGCGCTTTATCGCGAAGGTGTTTTGTTGGGGTTTTCCGGAGCATTGCATCCCAGTCTACAGCAGGCCTTGGATATTCCCGGAAAGGCCTATTTGTTTGAGTTGAAGCTGGATCTTTTGACAAAAGCGTCAGTCCCTAGCTTCTCAAGTTTGTCCAAATTCCCTGAAGTTCGCAGGGATTTAGCCCTGTTATTGGATCGTCAATTACCGGTAGAACAACTTTTGGAGTCAGTCAAATCAAAAGCAGGCGATTGCCTCACAAACTTAAAGGTGTTTGACCTGTATGTGGGCAAAGGTATTGATCCACAAAGAAAAAGTATCGCTATAGGCTTGACCTTTCAACATCCTTCGCGCACTCTTACGGAAGACGAAATTAACACTTCTGTGGATGCTGTCGTCCAACATCTACAGGAGAAGTATTCAGCTAGCCTTCGCTAGGGATAATAACTATGACCGATGGTGCTCTCACCAAAGCTGATCTTGCCGAGAAATTATTTGAGGAGCTCGGATTAAATAAACGTGAAGCCAAAGAATTGGTGGAATTGTTTTTTGAAGAAATTCGTTTCGCTCTCGAAAATAATGAGGCAGTAAAATTATCCGGTTTTGGTAATTTTGAATTGCGGGATAAAAGCCAACGTCCTGGGCGAAACCCCAAGACAGGTGAAGAGATTCCAATCAGCGCGCGCAGAGTAGTGACGTTCAAGCCAGGTCAGAAACTTAAGGCAAGAGTAGAAGAGTATGTTGGAACCCAGTCATAACGACGAACTTCCTGTAATCCCCGGTAAACGTTACTTCACCATTGGTGAAGTAAGCGAGCTTTGTGCGGTAAAACCGCATGTGTTGCGTTATTGGGAGCAGGAGTTTCCGCAACTAAAACCCGTTAAGCGTCGAGGTAATCGTCGTTATTATCAACGACAGGATGTTTTAACCATTCGTCAAATACGTAGCCTGCTTTACGACCAAGGTTTCACCATTGGTGGTGCAAGATTGCAGATGACCAGCGAATCCGGTTCCGCTTCGGATGATTCAAAATTAAATCAACTTGTTGGTCAAATGATCAGTGAGCTTGAGCAATTACTTAAATTACTCTCCAGTCGATAAAGTAGTTCACCAACTCCTTGATTAAAAGGTAAATTCCAGATTTTTTATTGTCTGAAACCCTCCCGTTATACGGCAGAATGTTTGCTTGCAAAGGTGATTTTTTAGGGTATTATGTCCGTCCTTTCAGTCACACAGCTGAAAATATCGGAGCGTAGCGCAGCCAGGTAGCGCACCATACTGGGGGTGTGGGGGTCGTGGGTTCAAATCCCGCCGTTCCGACCAAAAATAATAACTTGCATAATTTTCTTTGTGAGTTCTTCTGTTTTACTTCCTGATCAATTTTGGATGTAGCCTACTAACGAGAGGTCTTTGCTGTGGCTAAACAACTCATGATTTATGACAATATCCAGCCTCTGTCTTCCGATACTCACCGAAATTGGTCAGTTGCTGTTGAGAGTTACCAATTCGCTTCATCACTAATATCCGCACCTTTGGTAGCTACAGAAGTTATACCGGCAGCTCAGGAGTTTCCTGTTGTATTCTCAAAAGTAAAAGATGGTGAGTACATGCCATTGGCGATCATGGGATTACGGGAAGGTGAAAACTTATTGATTGGTGACGACGGCCGCATGTCAACCCGCTATGTTCCCGGCTTCATTCGACGATATCCTTTTATGGTTGGTGCAGGTAATGGCGATAATATGCTCGTAGGTATAGATGTTGAAAGCCCTGCGGTCATGAAGGATGGTACAAAAGGACAGAGGTTATTTACCGAACAAGGCGAGCAGACCCAATATTTAAAGGATGTCATAGAGTTCGTTACGGATTACCAATATCGCTCCGAAGTTGTTGGCGTGTTCTGCCGTCACTTGCATGAGCTTGATCTTCTTGAGCCTATGTCGGCGAATATCACGGTTGGCGGTGAGGCGGGTACTAATATCAGCCTGCGTGGGTTCTATGTTGTCAGTAAAGAAAAATTGAAAGCTTTGAGTGATGACAAGATTTTGGATTTATTTAAAAAGGACGGTATCGAATTGATTTATGCTCATCTGATGTCATTGGGAAACATGAATCGCTTGACTCAAAAAGTAGCTGAGAAAATTCGCAAGTGATATTTGTTCGATTACTTCAAAAAATAAGCCGGGGGAAGCCCGGCTTTTATTTGGGGGAAATAAAATCGGATTG
>CAZICR010000266.1:0-4957 GCA_964537795.1 uncultured Cellvibrionaceae bacterium
CCTGGGATTCCCGAGTAATCAAGTCAACCTCCTGGGTTTGGCAGTGGTTTGTAAACAGTCGTTGCGTTCACTTTCTTTAGACTCAAAAAGGCAGTCGCACAAACAAAGGCGCGAAATGCGAGAGTGATAAAGGACGTAAGTGAATTGACTGGGGCGAGGATTAATACTGATTTGGCTGTCAACAGGTTGTAAAAAAGCGAGATGAAACCAAAATTCCATCTCGCCTCTTAAAAATCTTAATAAAAACAAACTGTTGCCTACCGCACCAACCGCTCACCAAGCAGATCTAGCCAGACGCAATCTAACCGCGCATTCTACGGATATGGGCTGAGTGTGTCCAACGAAAAATCAGGGTTTCTTCGGCAACAATTTACTAACGGGTGTCCACACCAATAGCACCAAGGCTCCGACCAAAATACCAGCCAGCATCTTTAACAATGTTGACGCTAACCAATCGAAGGATCCCGCCAACGCTGCCCAATGTTCAAGTGCGTGATGCACAGGTCCGATTCCATGAGTGACAATTTCACCGCCCACTAAAAACATGGCGGCGGTTCCGAGGACTGATAAGAGTTTCATTAGTTTGGGAGCGGACAGGAGCAAAGCCTTGCCAGTGAGTTTCGCAATAGTTGAATTTTTTGTGATGAGATGTTCGCCTATGTCATCCAGTTTGACGATTAAAGCGACTAAACCGTAAACGCCGACTGTCATTAACACTGCAATGCTGACAACTACAGCAGCTTGGGTTGCGAAAGCAGCGGTGGCGACTGCGCCTAATGAGATCACAATGATTTCGGCAGACAAGACAAAATCCGTTCGTATGGCGCCTTTGATTTTATTTTTTTCAAACGCGACCAGATCGATATTTTGATCAGCCACTGCTTGAATCAATTCTTTGTGATGTTGATCGACTTCTGTTTTGGAATGAAGAAATTTATGTGCGAGTTTTTCAAAACCTTCGAAGCAAAGATAAGCTCCACCTATCATCAACAAAGGTAATATTGCCCAGCTTGCAAATAAACTCAGCAATAAAGCTAATGGAACCAGAATCACTTTATTGACAAAAGATCCCTTCGCAACCGCCCAGACGACGGGTAATTCGCGCTCGGCGTGAACACCTGAAACCTGTTGTGCGTTGAGCGCAAGATCATCGCCCAAAACACCTGCGGTTTTTTTAGCCGCTACTTTAGCTAGAATCGCCACATCGTCGAGCAGAGTGGCAATATCATCCAAAAGAGCAAACAAACTTGAGCCGGCCATACACTCTCCACTTATTCTGCAATCGGGCTGCATTTATCCAAAATCTGATGTTTATCAAAATCTGGCGAAGTCTTGCAGAATTTAGTGAGAGTCACAAGTATTACAATAACCAAACCTCAACCCGACGATTTATTCGCCGACCTTCTTCGGTTTTACTGCTGGCGAGTGGTGCAACTGACCCCATGCCTTTTGCAATCAGAGGAAAAATCCCGCGCGAAATTAGATGATCTTCCACTACTTTTGCGCGCCGTTCAGACAATTCAATATTTTCCTGTTCACCGCCTTCCGAATCAGAAAAACCAAAAAGCTGTACGCGCATGGGTGAGTTTTTTTCGACGTATTGTGTTAATCGATCCAAATCCTGCATAGCTTTATTATCCAGCTGATCACTACCGTCTTTGAATCGAAAATTCAAAGATAATCTTTGCGACTGTGCAATTAGCTGTCGCATTTCAATTGGATAAAATTGCGGCTCAAAGGGTTCACCCAGTTTAATGTTTTGTGAAATAAAACCCACATCTTCCACAATCGATTGCGCACGTTCACCGGAAACAAATTTTAAAAAGTCCCCAGCATGATTGTTAAGCTGTAGCTGTGACGAATAAAAATATAATCGTCTCGACAAAACATAATCTTCTGTACCGACGGTGAAATGATTGGGCAATATAGCCAAAGAATTTTGGGCCGCTGAAACAGGAATTAATTTCGCACGACGCACGTATGGCAACCCAATAAAACCTATAGCTCCAGGATCGCGAGCGACATCATCCGATAGAGACGAACTGGATTCATAGCGTTTGGTATTTTTAGCCAGTTGTACTTTGGCAGGCTCCAACACCATGGATTTAAAACTATCCCAAGTTCCTGATTTTTCATCGCGCGCATAGAGAGTAACAGGCAAATCTTTCCACCCCAATTCAGACCAATTGGTAATTTCACCTGAAAATATTTTTGCTACCTGTATGACACTCAGTGATGCCACCGGATTAGCTGAATGGGTAATAATCGCCAAACCATCCAAACCGACTACCAATTCATTTTCCGGCAATTGCAAATCGCCATACTGCGGTAAAAGTGCCACACGTTCCTGTTCTTTTATTCGTCGGGATGACATACCCACATCGGCTTTCTGATTCATTAAATCAGAAAATGCCGTACCGGAACCATGCGCATGAATTTCGATAAATTCAATAGTATCGCCCAGCAATCCCTTCACCCTCTTTTCACCAGGATTTTTGCTATCTTCTATTTTAATTTGCGAAGCACCTTTTGCCATCAAATAGGCCTCAACCAATCGCGGGGTTAATTTTTCACCCAGAGTATTGGAACCATGTAATCGAAATAAAGGCTTTTCCGATTCAACAACAATATTGGATCTGGATGTTTTTTTCTGGATTAATGCGGGTTTGATATCTGCGCTGGCAACGGCTTCCAATACGAATACTGAACCGGTTTCCAGAGGTAAAAACGAACGCAACAAATACCCCATTAGAAAAATCAGCATAGCTAATGAGAAAGCAGATAAATAATTCAATCGAATTCGATAACGGGATTTTCTTTTAATGTGCAAGCTGTTGTCGGGCGTATGCGCAGCAATCAAAACATCCTCCATTTGCCGAATTTCCCATACCAATTTAGTCAGTGACGCATCTTTGACCTGCAGAGCCTTCTCCATAAGCTCCGCTCGATATTCATCGTCCTTTAAAATCAGGTTAAGAGGAATATGAACTTTTAGTTCTGATTCACAGATCCTTTTTAAATTCCAGATTTTATCGACTAATGCAACATTAAAATGAGAATTTTTGGGAGACATGCCGACGCTCGTTGATTGGAATGGCGGCGGCACTTTAGGGGCTTAAGATGACAAATTTATTACGCAAACAGAAAATCATAGAGCAACAGCCTTCACTGCTGCGCGATCGGTTCCAAAATCACTCTTGGCGGCGAACCGATTTTGATATCACCTCTCACTCTGTAACCTGGTACAACTTCGCGCATTTTTTGATAAATCCATCGACCTTCGTTATCGGTTCTGGCAATGATCATTGCAAATGAATTGGTTGCTTGTAATTTTTGAACTATTTCCGCAAGTCTGGATAAAATTTGTGGATCATCTTTTCCCAACAAAGCCAAATCCAATAAAAATTCATTGCTACCACCTTTATAGGATTCAACAGGTGGTGCGGATTTCATTTGCTCACTCAATGCTGCTGACACTTCTTTAATTAATAAATTTTCCGGATCAACAATACGTGCATTATTTAGCATTGTTGTTGCTGCCGAATAATTACCGCGCGCCGCTGCCTGACGGGCAAAATCAACATAGCGCATCACAATACCTTGCAAGCCACCTTTAGCACGCTGATTATTAGGTTCCAACTTTAATGCTGCACGAAAATAATCGAACGCATTATCGTTTACCGGCGTCAACAATTGATCATGTGCCAATGTGTATTCGCCATTGAGAATTAACAATCTCACTGCCATAGACATAGGCGGCTGAACCGGTTTGGTAACCACAGGAACTGGTTTTTCAACAGGCTTGGGAATTTCTTTTATTTCTTTTTTGAACTGACAAGCTTGCAAAAATGACAAAGTAACAAATGCACAAATGAGACGGAAGGAGCAAACAGAACAGGACATAACAAACAATTCTCACAACAAACCAGCTTAACCTCGTCAGAGATTTGCTATCCTGTGACAGGTTAAGCTTGAATTAAGGTCAGGCAAGCAAAGCCAAGCTAGAATGACAGCTCGCAGTTAGAAGCCATCTTACTGTAAATTTCAGTTAATAGTCTTTTAGAGATACCTATGAAATCTTTTTTTTTACAATTGATTTGTTTTCTGGTGCTGGGTACAAGTTGGAATATCAGCCTGGCTGAACCACTATTTCCCGATTCCAATAGCAACAGCACATCAAAAGTTGTTGTAATCAATGATGAATTTCTACCCGTTGATCAAGCTTATGTTCTTGATTACCAAGTACAGAATCAACAACTCTTACTTCACTGGACTATTGCCGAAGGTTATTACCTTTACGAGGAAAGATTCAAATTCCTGCTGTTGGATAAAACGCCGCTGAAAGCCCAATACCCTCAAGGAAAAATGAAATTTGATGAGATTTTTGGCAGGGAAACCTCTGTTCATTATCACAAGGTCACTGCCACTCTGGATCTGAAAGACAAAACCGAACCTTTTGCCCTCAAAGTGGAATATCAAGGTTGCGCAGAAGCGGGCCTTTGTTATCCGCCACAAAAATTGAATTTGTGGGTTGATGCCAGTAATCAAAGTGTTTCGCCTGCAACGCCAGAACAAATCCAATCGCAGGATGTTCCCGCCAGCAAACAGGCGCCACAAACCGGTCCATCAACCGAAATAACTGAAGACGCGGGATCTTTGTGGAAGTACGTTATTTTTGCATTACTGGGCGGCATTATTTTGAATCTCATGCCATGCGTATTTCCAGTTCTCTCACTGAAAGTCATGCACCTGGCAGGATCAGATCGCCAACATTTGGTGTCACATGGATGGGTTTACACCCTAGGAATTGTTGCTTCATTTGTCGCATTCGCAACATTGATTTTGTTGTTGCGTGAAGGTGGCAAACAAATTGGCTGGGGATTCCAGCTTCAGTCTCCAGGCCTTGTTGCCACTCTGGCATACCTGTTTTTCATCATAGGCTTGAGTCTTTCAGGTT
>CAZICR010000267.1:0-1360 GCA_964537795.1 uncultured Cellvibrionaceae bacterium
AGCAACGCGATCTATTCATGGAAAATCTCGGCATTGAAACGCTCAGATTTACGAACCAAGATGTGATGAAAAATATTGAGAGAGTTTTATTAACTATCATAGAAAAAATTAATCTTAAAAAGACCCTACGCTAGCCCTTCCCTTGCCAAGGGAGGGAGCAATAAACTCCTACCTCTGAAAAGGGAGTCTGTGGTAATATTCGTTAAAACTTTACCCTAACTATTTTTAGAAAAAATGAAATCACCCATCAATACACTGATTACAATTATCGCAATTACAGGAGCTGCAGAGCTCCATGCAGCAGCACCAAAAGTTGATATTGAATACAGCTCAACATTTGATTCGATTTGCTCACTCGTAAAAGGTAGCGACATAAAAGAAGAGTGGAAAAAGGAATTGGTTCAACGTCAACCAGAGCTTGAGGTACTTTGGGAAAGCATCAGCCCTACCCTGATTTCTTCAGTCGAGGAAATTACGGGAAACACTTTCCCAGATGATGAACAAACAGTTCGGTTAACTCTCTGCGATTTGCCGTCACAATCGTTTTTCGGTATCAGTGTCAACATGCGTTACGCTTTGAGCAGCTTTACCCATGAACCTGTTCCACTGCGATATAAAGCCGATACTATATTTCATGAGTTACTTCACAAGTTCATCGCGGAACACCAACCTAAAGATTCCCAGCTACTCAAGGCTCACGCCAATGAACCTGAAAGAACACGTGATCATTTGCATCTACTAGCGCTGCAAAAAGCCGTTCTTCTGAAGCTAAACGCAATAGACGAACTCGCGGATGTAATACGAATAGATAGTCAGCTGCCAGGTGGCTATTACAAACGAGCTTGGGAAATCATTAACACCACAGATACCGAGTATCTAAAATATGTTGCTGAGCTTTCACAAAATTAAGTTTCACGTATGAACCTAATTATTGACTGACAAAAGTCATAATATTCTTCTAAAAAGTCCCTACGCCCCAATTGATTTGACATCATTCTGTTTTAACTATTATCCAGCTGGTTTTCTATATGTCCGAATCAACACCCCTGCCAATTACAAAACGATTAAGCCCGTTGCTAGGGCTTGTTCCGTTTCTCAAACCTTATTGGCTGCGTTGGATTTGGGCATTTGTTGCTTTGGCTGTTGCTGCCGGAACAACATTAAGCCTGCCAGTCGCATTTCGTTATTTAATCGATACTGGTTTTTCTTCTGGCCAGAGTGAGCATTTAAATCGGTATTTTATTTTGCTGTTTGGATTATCAATTATTTTAGCCATAGCCACGGCATTACGTTTTTATTTTGTTTCCTGGTTAGGTGAACGCGTGACTGCGGATATTCGCAGCGCAATTTACAAGCACGT
>CAZICR010000267.1:1460-4951 GCA_964537795.1 uncultured Cellvibrionaceae bacterium
ATCATTATGTTGATAGTCACCAGTCCCAAATTGGCGGGATATATTTTAGTCACCTTAATTTTTGTGATTGCACCCATACTGATTTTCGGACGAAAAGTTCGAAAACTTTCGCGCGACAGCCAAGATCGAATTGCCGATGCCAGCGCTATAGCAGGTGAAGTATTAAATGCAATGCCAACCGTGCAATCCTACACTCAAGAAACCAACGAAAGTAATCGTTTTAATGTCTCTGTTGAAAATGCATTTACTACTGCATTATCGCGCATTCGCACAAGATCCATTTTAACGGTGATAGTTATAGTATTAATTTTTGGTGCGGTCACTTTTGTGTTGTGGTTGGGAGCGCATGAAACCTTTTCGGGTGCTATGACAGGTGGGGAATTATCACAATTTATTATTTATGCGGTAGTGACTGCCGGTGCTATAGGTGCAATTACCGAAGTTTGGAGTGAATTACAACGAGCGGCTGGTGCAACTGATCGTTTGATGGAATTACTGCATATGAATTCTCCGTTAATTGAAACTTCGAATCCCAAAGAACTTCCAATAACGGGCGAAGGTATTGAATTTAATCAGGTATTTTTTTCTTATCCTTCACGACCTGACACTCTGGCATTAAAAAATTTTTCGTTGAAAATTCGTCACGGTGAACATATTGCGATTGTCGGCCCATCAGGTGCCGGTAAAACAACGCTATTTCAATTGTTGTTGCGTTTTTACGATCCAAAATCCGGTAGTGTCAGTTTTAATGGTGTTGACCTACGTGATCTTAGCTTTCAGGACGCACGCAAACCTTTCAGTGTGGTGCTACAAGAAACGGTTATTTTTGCTGGTAGTGTGTTGGATAATATTCGTTACGGTAATCCAACCGCTACACTTGAACAAGTTAAAGAAGCAGCACAGATGGCTGCCGCAAATGAATTTATCGAAAAATTGCCACAAGGTTACGATACATTTTTAGGTGAACGCGGAGTAAGACTTTCAGGTGGTCAACGTCAACGTATTTCCATTGCACGCGCAATTTTAAGCAACCCGCCCATTTTATTATTGGATGAAGCAACCAGTGCATTGGATGCAGAAAGCGAACGCCAAGTACAACAAGCACTGGATAACGCTGCACAAAACCGCACGACTTTAGTAATTGCGCATCGCTTGGCAACAGTGCAAGCAGCGGACAGAATTATTGTGATGGAAGCTGGAGAAATTGTTGCAGAAGGAACACATACCCAATTATTAACAGAAAGTCCTTTATATGCACGATTGGCGAAATTGCAATTTACGGATTGAGCATAGAGTCGACACAAACTGCTCAACCCAGAAAATTAATTTCGTTTAACTGGAGTTACTGAATTTTAAACTCAACCGAAAGGCGAGTTTCATATTTTACTTCATCAAACGATTTTTCCACTTCACGACTATCATTTGCTGCCATTTTTGCGTAACTGCTCCCTCCCCCAGCTCTTGCGCCGGTCACCACTATTTCTTCTACATCATCAGCGCCTTCCGTCGGATATATGCCTTGTACCTGCTCTGTAAAAGAGACCGGCGTTAACTTAACGCCGAGTGAGCGCTCATAAAATGCTTTTCTGGCTAACACTTTTTCAAGCGCTTTTTCTTTCACTTTCTGGATATAAAAATCTTTTTTGGAGTGTTCGAATAGCGTACTTGAAATAGACGATTCAGGGTAAGAATCCGAAATCTCAGCAATCTTCTGCAATTGAGATTCTTCACCAATAGTGACCGAAATACGATTCACTATTTTGAATGAGTCCGGCTTTTTGCCAAACCAACCATATTGTGGCGAAGAGGCGAATTTCGAGTTTTTGATTTTATCCGGGGCAATTCCAATCGCAAGCAGTTTTTCTACTATTGCCTGACGAATTTTGGAATTGGCTTGCATAGAATCTGAAGTCTGTTTGTCTTCTGTTGTAATAACCAAGGTCACAATTGCGGTATCAGAATAGGATTTTTCTTCTGCTGATTCGGTAATCACAACACGATTATCTTTCGGATACAAAAACCCTTTGAGATCATCAGGACTTCCTTTGATTTCAGGCTCAGCAAACGCAACTGAAGAACACAAAGCCACAACAAGTAATAGATAGAATTTCATTTTATTTTCCCTCTGCATAGTATTGAACAACGATAAAACCAAAAGCAGTTTACACTCAATAGCTGAACCCAAAGTAACCGAACTTGTCAGGTGGGCAATTTGCCCACCCTACTCTGGATTAACTTGCTAATGACCAACCCTTTTTTACTTCCTCTTCCTTAAACGTATTGAAAATTTCATTCAAGCTGGACTCATCCGGTGCGGTTCGCAAGACGCGTTTGAGTGGATCTTTACGACCTGGGCTGTAATCGGTGTAGCAAAAAACGAAAGCGGGGTAATTGCTGTCGATTTTTTCTTTATTGGTTTTCCAAGCAATAAATTTGCGTACACTGACTAAACCTTTGGTTTCTTTTTTGTAGACTTCGCGTTTGATGATGCTGCTTTGGGCAAGATCCAAACTCTCAGCGCCTTTTTCAAGGTTGTCTAATTCAACGAAACTTTGGAGTTGGGTCAATCGTAAATCTTCAGGCGTTACGGATTTATCATCGCGAATGCGTTTGAAAACCGGGCCTAATAAACTGACGAAAGGTTGTGGTAATTGCGCTTTATAACCTTCTGCGGCGTTGTAAGTTAATACAGGTTTCATTTCCGGTTTGCCGGCGGAGTTTTCGTAAATCAAATCATGAAAGGCGAATTCAATAACGATTTCCGGGCGCACCATGGTGAAGAGTGTGTGGTTGCGATCAGTGGTGCGATAAGCAGATGGAACCGCCATAGCTTTTAGTTTGTGATAAAACTCGCGGCGTTGCTCATCGTCAAAACCGGTACCGACTTTTACAAAAACTTGAAAGCTACCATCCGGTCGCATCAAACCGGTTAACAACACGCGTAAACTATCAGCAACATCCGGTGATTCAGTGAAGCCTAAAATCACCGCATCAATATTGTGTTTGGGCTTAATTTTATAAATGGTGTGGTTGTGTTCATCCACACAGACTATCCCTTCTTGCTCACCATCCGTTACCCAAGTCTTATACAGCTGGGATAGATTTTTAGTGTCAACATTATGATGTTCAACGCTATGGCATTTACCAGAGGCGGGCAGCAATTCTGATAATTTTTTCTGTTTATCGACAAACGCCATAGCGCGACAATTGTCACGATTAAGTTCCAACAAATCGAATGCAGCAAAGGATAAAACCTGGGCTTTTTCGCCAGCACCCGTTCCCAAAGCAGAGGTCACATCATAAACGCGTGAACGTGAATCGCTGGAATTTACATACAACTCACCTGCCAAAACGACTTTTTCAAATTTGGAAAAGGCCTTTTTTGCTTCATCAAGTAAAGGTAATCCCGTAATCACACGACCTTTAATATTAAACAGAAAGCAGTCGTCGCCGGATTTAAACAAAAAATGTAACTGACCATCCAGCTTTAA
>CAZICR010000268.1:0-4950 GCA_964537795.1 uncultured Cellvibrionaceae bacterium
AACCATTTACCGTTAAGCCTGCACTGGTTGAACCTATATTGGCATAGCGAAAACTCACGGCGTAACTACCAGCAGTGGGCACACTGACCTGATAGGAAATCCCCTGTCCACCGGAATTATTAATATCTATATAACCCGCACCTGTGAATCCACTATTGGCTGTAGTGACAACACCATCGTAACTACAAAATCCGACATCATTCTCCTGGATAGTGACAGCTGCGGAAACAAACGACGAAACAGATATAGAAGCCAGCGCCAGAATGGCAGCCGACAAAATCTTTTTACACATAATGTAATCCTCGGTGATTTAGCTTTTGATTATTGGCGACCGAATTTTTTAAAGCCTTGTTATTAAAATTTTCGCGTAAAACTAACCGCTGGATCAGCAAAATGTCAACTTTTGTAAAATTGAATTATCCAAACTCTGATTCAGGTCTCACAATTGACGAAGCTGATCAGACTATCAGCCATATAAATCCGCCAAAAATTCCCCAGATTAAGCATTCAACCACTATTTTATTTGACTAAAGGTATCGCAGGATTCAATGGATCCTGATTCCATTCCGCGCTTAAACCATTCAACACGTTGTTTTGCACTGCCGTGAGTAAATGATTCCGGCCGGACTGTACCCTGTGCTTTTTTCTGTAAATTATCATCGCCTATTGCCGATGCTGCAGTGAGTGCTTCTTCCAGATCACCGTCTTCAATCATTCGGAAATTTTTATCTGCATAATGCCCCCAAACGCCAGCAAAACAATCCGCTTGTAATTCTTGTTTAACAGATAGTTTATTGGCTTCAATTTTACTTAAACGACTTTCTGCTTCGCGTACTTTTTTGGAAATGCCCATTAAATTTTGTACATGGTGCCCTACTTCGTGTGCGATTACATAAGCTTGTGCAAAATCACCGGGAGCACCTAATTGGGTTTTCATATCTTCGTAAAAAGATAAATCGATATAAAGTTTGTTATCACCAGGACAATAAAAAGGCCCCATAGCCGATTGCGCAAATCCACAGGCGGAATTAACACCATTACGAAACAACACCAAACGTGGTTTTTGGTATTGGGCTCCATTTTGTTGAAAAATTTTGTCCCAGACATCTTCCGTATTGGCGAGCACCACTGAAACAAAATCAGCCAACTCTTTATCTTTTTCACTGAGATGTTGAGTGGAATTGGATTGTGTAACCGGTTGGTTGGTGAGTTGAAGTAAATCAACGCCCAGCAGCTTGGCACCGCCAATCACAACAACACCAACTACCAATAACCAACGACCTAATTTTGTTCGTAGCAAAAAGGGCAAAAAACGAAATACCAAACCAATTAACCCCATGCCACCACCGGCTGACATAGGCGAGTTACGCAAATCATCAACATTGTCGCTACGACGACCGCCTTTCCAATCCATCACAACACCTCATCAGGGTTTTACTATTTGTGCATCTTACGATACTTGCTTGAATACAACCAAATTGAAAATTCTGTAATTGTTTAGGTGAATATCGACAGGTACACTACCGCCATCAAATCATCCACTATTTTTGGAGTTGTTTATGCGTGTGAGCCCTCTCGCCGGAAAACTCTTGGCCGCTGATCAGCTGGTCAATATAGAAAATCTTCTCAAAGCCTATTATGACAACAAACCTGATGCCAATATTGCCGAACAAAAAGTTACTTTTGGCACCTCGGGACACAGAGGCAATTCGTTTAAATCAAGTTTTAATGAAAATCATGTGTTGGCGATTAGCCAGGCAATTTGTGATTATCGCCAGCATGCCAACATTACCGGGCCGCTCTATTTTGGTATTGATACACACGCACTTTCAAAACCTGCACAAGAATCAGCCGTTGAAGTTTTTGCTGCCAATAACATTGAATTATTTTTGGCCGCCAATAACGAGTTCACGCCAACCCCTGCAATCTCCCATGCAATATTATGTTACAACGCAGGCCGCACTTCGGGCCTTGCCGATGGTGTTGTGGTCACACCTTCACATAACCCACCAGATAATGGCGGTTACAAATATAATCCGACCAATGGTGGCCCGGCTGATAGTGACATCACCAATTGGATTCAACAACGTGCCAACGAGATTTTGTTAAATAATTTACGCGACATAAAGCGTTTACCCTATAAACAAGCCATTAAACAATCCAACATTCATTTTCACAATTACATCGAGCATTATGTTGCCGATTTAAAAAATGTTGTCGATCTGCAAAAAATTCGCGATTCCAAAGTTAAAATTGGCGTTGACCCATTAGGCGGTGCCGGTTTGAATTATTGGTATGCCATAGCTGAAAAATATCAATTGGATTTGCAGATTGTGAATCCCAAAATTGATCCACAATTTGCATTTATGACTGCCGATTGGGACGGAAAAATTCGCATGGATCCATCATCTGCTTACACCATGCAACCTTTACTCGCACGTCGCAACGAATTTGAAATAGCCTGTGCTTGTGATGCAGATCATGATCGCCACGGTATAGTCACACCCAGTGTGGGTTTGTTGTCACCCAACTCTTACCTTGCAGTGATGATTAATTATTTATATCAACATCGCCCCGAATGGCGCAGTGATATGACGATAGGAAAAACTTTGGTCAGCAGTGCGATGATTGATCGCGTCGCAGTAAGATTAAATAAAAAACTATTGGAAGTTCCTGTCGGTTTTAAATGGTTTGCTCCAGGATTATTTGATGGCAGTTTAGGTTTTGGCGGCGAAGAAAGCGCAGGCGCTTCGTTTTTACGCAGAAACGGAAAAGTCTGGTCAACCGATAAAGACGGCCTTATTCCCTGCTTGTTAGCCGCCGAAATAAAAGCCACCACAAAAAAAGATCCCGGTGAGTTATATCAACAATTAACCCAAGAATTCGGAAAGCCCTCAGAAACCCGAATCGACGCTCCCGCAAACAGCACACAGAAAAAAGCACTCAGCCAATTATCCGCAGAACAAATCACATCAACACAATTAGCGGGCGAAAAAATAACTGCAATCTTAACCAAAGCTCCCGGAAATAACGCTTCAATCGGCGGCATAAAAGTGACCACCGAAAACGGCTGGTTCGCCGCAAGACCATCAGGCACTGAAGATATTTATAAAATTTACGCCGAAAGTTTTAAAGGCGAAGAACATTTGCAGGCTTTGCTTACTGAAGCGCAAGTGATTGTGGATAAGGCGATTGGGTAAATTTCAATATAATCCCTAGGGTGGGCATTTGCCCACCAAAAAGGTGATAACCAAATTTTTGAACATTATATGGAATCTACCTATAACAAAATCGGCCAAGGATATGACACCACTCGTCGTGCCGATCCGGAAATTCTTCGAAATCTTTTCGAGTTATTAAATATCAAGCATGATGGATGTTATCTGGATGTAGCCTGTGGAACAGGGAATTACACTCTGGAACTTGCCAAGCGTGGAGGAAGCTGGTTTGCGTTTGATCAATCGGAATTGATGATTGGTGCGGCTCGCAGTAAAAACTCTGCTATTCATTGGTCAATTATGGATGTTGAACGAACATCTTATGACACAAATAAATTTGATTCCGCTCTTTGCTCGCTGGCGATACATCACTTTAACGACCTGCATATTGCCTTTAAGGAAATATCCAGATTATTAAATCATTCTGGAAGATTTGTGATTTTCACATCAACCCCGGAACAAATGCGGGGGTATTGGTTGAATCACTATTTTCCAGTCATGATGCAGTCATCTATTGAAAAAATGCCAAGGTTGGAAAAAATTATATCTGCTCTGAATAGCGCCGGATTATATCTATCTGAAACCAGAATTTTTAATGTTACCAATTCACTGACCGATTTATTTCTTTATAGCGGAAAACATCGACCCGAAATTTACTTATTAAAATCGATAAGAACCGGCATTTCATCGTTTCACAACTTCTGCAGTCAAGCCGAATTAACATCAGGCTTATCCGCGCTTAAGAAAGACTTAAAAACCGGCAATATTTACGATGTCGTTGCAAACTACAGCAATCAAATGGGTGACTATTGTTTTATAGCAGCAGCAAAATGTTGATATCAAATCCCTGCTTTTGCAGGGATGACAATTTAAAAATTTAACAAGAACAGTTTAGTACAATATTATCCTGTTATTTTTTCTGTAATTTAATTCTACTCGGAAAATCCCCAACCCCTTCGGTTGTTCGCTGCACTTTCTGAATACTGCCGTCTTCATTAAAATGCAAATATTCGGCGGCTACATGACGCTGTTTCTTTTTGCAGCTGGTTTCTGGTGTGTCTAACCAACGGTGGTAAAACAGAATCCAATGACCTTTGTATTCAACAATCGAGTGATGATTATTTCCATATTCCTCTTCCATAATTACACCACGATACTTCCACGGACCTTTGGGTGAATTGGATGTGTAGTAAGTGAGTATGCGGTTATTTTCGGGCATGGTGAAATAATACATCCCCTTACGTTTGAATACCCAAGGCCCTTCCATTTTTGGCTCATATCCGCCCATATCCATTTTTTGTAATCCACCTTTTATGCTGAGCAAATCATCGGCCATTTCAGCCACTTGATAGTCCGCTTTTAAACCATGAAAGTATAAATAAGCTTTGCCATCATCATCGATGAATAAACTTGGATCATTGGCGTAGGGTGTAGTCCATAGCGGTTTTCCGATTGCATCTTTAAATGGACCAGTGGGCGAATCACTCACCGCCACACCTAGCCCCATCCACTTGGTGCTTTTTTCCGGATTAACTCTGTCTTTAAAACCAGTACCTGCAGGAAATATCAAATAATATTTTCCATTTTTGTACGCAGCATCGGGGGCCCATGCAAAATTATCTGCCCAGGTTAAATCGCTAATTTTTAAAATCGGCCCATGGGTTTTCCAATTCACCAAATCCGATGATGAAAACGCATACCAATCTTTCATATGGAAATCTTCCTGACACTC
>CAZICR010000269.1:0-4946 GCA_964537795.1 uncultured Cellvibrionaceae bacterium
TATTGTGCGCGATTCAGGTCAATATCGAAGACATTCTGAAGGTTGGCAGGAAGCCGAACAGAGATGGACTGTCAGTCATATCAACACGTCGCTGGCCGCAATTCGTATGGGTTTGGGTTATGCATGGCTACCGGACGCCTATACTCAGGATGAAATAGCGGCAGGAACCTTAAAGTATTTACCGGTTAACACTGGCGCAATCAGGGAAGTACCGACTTATCTGACATTTGCCGATAAAGAATTGGCTGGTCCTGCAACGCGACATCTGGCAGAAATTTTTTTGCGTGAACTAAGGTAAGAAGCTCCTGAAAAACTGACTTGCTGCTGAACCTATTTTTCTTGGGTTTCCACAAATAAAAGATATTTCGAATATTTTGGGAAGGAGACTTAAGATGGTACGACGCCAATTTTTTTCAATCGAAATTCTTTCCAGCCTTGCTGTCGTCGGTATTTTTTTGCTGTTACTTGCTGTTGTATCAGCGTGGAAAACACCGATATTTTCAGTCGAAGTTAACAGCTTTTTAAAAATGATGTCTCTCGGGACTGCTGCCTGTCTATTTTTGCTTTCATCTGCTGTATTAATCAATCTCCATGGCTCCCATTCCATAGTCAAAATTCTATCCCTGATCGTATTATTGATTGCTGCTGTTAGATTTTGGGAGCTGACATCCACAAGCCGATATCTGGATATCGCATTTGTCTTTGTAACCGGAATTTCTCTCGATCATCGGGATGGCGCCATGTCATCTTTAACTTCTGCTTGTTTGGCGCTTATGGCAGTCAGTATCTTTTTCAGTGCCGATGCTAAAAGCCAGCAAGGAAAAATCACAAACTGGGTGTCTCTGATTTTAACTTTCTATGTGGTTTTTTTAGTAACAGTTGCCGTTTCTGGTTATTTTTTGAATCTTATGTTGGCGTATACCTGGATGGGAATGCGCATGTCACCACACACAGCAACAGCTTTGCTGATTTTATCTATTATTATTTGCATGATGAATTTCAAGTTGGCGTTGAATGTGATTTATAAAACCAGCGTCAAGCAACGTTTTATATGGGGTGTTTTAGTTGTATTTTTCTTTGGTGCTATAGTTTTTATTATTCTTCAGCAACAAATAAATTACCTTGGTAGCATTAATCAACGAGCGATAGTCAATCTGGCCAAGCTTGACACTTCAAACATTTCCGAGTTACAAAAACTGATTAAAGCAGAATATGAAATAAAAGAATTAACTCTGGTATTAATCGGTGGATTTGCTTTGGTGTGCGTGTTGTTGTTTTCGGGAATATTTTTTAGCTTGACCTATCAACTGAATAAACTTAGTAACTTGTTGTTGGATTCAACTAGTTCCAGATTCTCTGATTCTACAAAAATTCCCTATCTTGGCGATCTTACAGAATTTGGGTTGATTGCACACTCCATAGCATCTTTTATGGATTTACATAAATCACAACAACGATTGCAGATGCGACTTCAGAAAATTATTGAATCCATGCCTAATGGTATAATCATGATTAATCAACAGGGAATAATTGAACTTGTTAATGAAAAAATTTGTATAGTCTTTCAATACACAAGGGAAGAATTACTAGGTCAACCTATAGAGATACTGTTACCGGCTGCGCAGCAACATTCCGAGTTTCGGACTTCTTATTTTCAGAGATCAGAAGCAAAAAAAGCAAGTTTAGGTGAACTTATTGGTTTGACAAATAATGGCAAGGAAGTGGCATTGGAAATCGATGTAGCTCCAATCGAATCAGAACATGGTATGCAGTTATTGGCTTCTGTTGTGGATGTCTCTGAAAAGAAAATGGCAGAAAAAGATCTGGCACTGAGTCGTGAAAAAATTGAAGTCACTTCCCGTGCTTTGGGAATCGGCATTTGGGAATTTAATCCGGATACTAATAACTTGACTTGGGACGACACTATGTTTGGTTTGTATGAAGTTGATCCCAGTGTTTTTACCGGTACATATGAGTTTTGGCGCTCAAGAGTACATCCTGATGATGTTGAAGATCAGGAGAAAAAATTTATCCATGCAATCGATAATAATATGGAATTTGTTGCCAAATTTAGAATTATAGTTGCCGGAGGGGCAATTAAATATATACAGGCAAAAGCTAAAGTGGAGCGCGATGATTACAACAATAAAACTCGGATAATTGGTAGTAATTTTGATATCACCAGGGAAGAGTTGGCAATTAGAAAATTTCAGCAGTTGGATACTTTAAGGGCATCGATTGTTGAATATTCCGAAGATGCAATTGTCAGTAGGACGCTAGAGGGAAATATCACCAGTTGGAATAAAGCGGCCGAAAAAATGTTTGGTTATTCCGAACAAGAGGCAATGGGTAAAAATATTCAAGACTTGATTATCATGCCGGAGAATCTACAAGAATATGAAGGTCTAATTAAGCAAGTAGTACAGGGAAAAGTGATTATCAATCATCAGTCAAAAGCCTTGTGTAAAAATGGAAAATCTATTGAGATCTCTTTTTCTTTGTCGCCAATAAAAGATGAGCAGGGAAATATTGTCAGTATATCCAGTATTAAACGTGATATATCGGAGGCAATTAAATCGGCTAACAAATTATTGCAACATCAGAAGGAACTGGAGCGCAGTAATAAATCACTTGAAACATTTGCTTATGTTGCCTCGCATGATTTAAAAGCACCATTACGTGGAATAAGTCAACTGAGCAATTGGTTGGAAGAGGATATCCGCGACAATAAATTTGAAACGCTATCCGAGACCTCAAAAAAGATTAGAATCAGAATTAAACGTATGGAAGCCCTTTTGGACGATTTGTTGGCTTTTTATCGTGTTGAAAAAATGCAGGGCTTTTATAAGATCATGGATGTCAGACAGTCGGTAATCGATATATTTAATATGAATAACAACAAATCCGGATTAAGCTTGGAAATTGAAAATGACCTTCCGGTTTTCGCTACCTACGTTACTCCTGTGGAGCAAGTTTTCAGTAACCTGATTTCCAATGCAATTAAACATCACGATAAAATAAATGGTGTGATCAAGATTTCCGTAAAAGAACTCAATGACGACTGGTATGAGTTCAGTGTGGCTGATGACGGCCCAGGCATAAATCCCCAGTTCCATCAGCGCATCTTCAATATGTTCCAGACCTTGAAACCCAGGGATGAAGTTGAAGGCAGTGGCATGGGTCTGGCTCTGGTTAAAAAAATTATCGAACAATATGGCGGTCAGGTTGGTGTTGATTCCGAGTTCAGGGGATCACGATTTTATTTCACCTGGCCGAAATCGATAAAGAGGGCAGAATCATGACAGGCGACTCGCAGACTATTTACTCCAGCTATAAACAAGTCAGTATTTTCATTATTGATGATGATGAGGTCGATGTGCAAAGTTTCAAACGCACATTTACTAAATTAAAAATTGCCAATCCGATTTACAGAGCAAGAGATGGAGTTGAAGCTTTGGAAATGCTCAGGTTGAAAGAAGTGCCTGGTCCTTACATTATTTTGTTGGATATCAACATGCCGCGTATGAATGGTCTAGAATTCTTAAATGAGTTACGTAAGGATCCTCTATTGACTATGGCAGTGGTATTTATTTTGACTACATCAGTAGCTGACGAAGATATATTTGAAGCTTATAGGTTACATGTTGCAGGTTATATTCCCAAACAAGAAATGGATTCACAATTTCTAACTGTAGTGAGTTTTTTGGATCATTACTGGCGAGTGGTAGAGCTGCCACATTCTGGATAAATATACTGAGGTATGAAGGATGAAGTTGTTGCTGATTGATGATAATGAAATTGACAGAGAAGCAGTCAAACGGACATTGCGTCATCATCAAGACAATATAGAAATAAAAGAAGCATCTACTGCTTATGATGGAATAAGAGCTTTCGAGTCGGATGATTTTGATATTGTGTTACTGGACTATTTGCTCCCGGATATGGATGGCGAGGATGCACTTAAAAAGCTGGTTCGCCATTCAGAACGACATGCCGCCGTTATTGTGTTCACCGGCATTTATGATGATCCGCAGTTTGAACAATTCTGCATTGAGGCGGGTGCCCAGGATGTTGTCATCAAATCTGATCTGTCGCTCAAACATCTGGCTCGTGCCATGCATCATGCCCGGACCCGGCATTTGCTGGAGTATGAACTGCAAGAGAGCCAAAAAAAATTAAAGCTACTTGCTGAAAGCGATAATTTAACCGGACTTTCCAATCGTTATTATTTTGATAAGAGTTTGCGTTCGGCCATTTCCCGTGCTGAGCGCTATGGAGCAAAACTTGCGCTCTTATTTATCGATCTGGATGATTTTAAAAATATTAATGATAATTTCGGTCATGATACCGGCGATGAGCTATTAAAAAATATCGCCAAGATTCTTCAGTCTATGATGCGGGCAGGCGATGATGTTTGTCGCTTGGGTGGAGATGAGTTTGCAATATTGCTGCACCGGTTTGATGATACGTCGGATTTAATTCATCTTGCCGAGCGCATATTGGAAAAATTGCGGCTGCCACACAAGATCCATCAAAAAGAATTAATCATTTCTGCCAGTATAGGTATTGCTATATTTCCCGATTCCGCAACTGATACCAGTGATCTGTTAAAAGCAGCTGACCTGGCTATGTACAGCGCCAAGAAAAAAGGAAAAAACAAGTGGCTGTTTTTTTCACATGACTTAAAAGACTATATCCAAAACAGATTACGAGTAGAGAACGAGTTGCGCGCATTGATTCCTATGGCGCATTTCGTTTTGTTTTACCAGCCAATAGTTGATGCGAAGACATTTGCTGTTGTCGGCGCTGAAAGTTTGCT
Organism: uncultured Cellvibrionaceae bacterium; assembly: GCA_964537795.1. Lineage (GTDB taxonomy): Bacteria > Pseudomonadota > Gammaproteobacteria > Pseudomonadales > Cellvibrionaceae > Cellvibrio. Next base: position 4,820 of record CAZICR010000269.1, read on the forward strand.
GCGCTGGAAACATGAAATACGCGGAATTTTACCGCCCGATGAGTTTATGGATTTGGCAAATGAAACGGGTTTGATTATCGAGATTGATAATAGAAGTCGCAAAATGGCGTTTGAACAATTGAATTGT
>CAZICR010000270.1:0-4933 GCA_964537795.1 uncultured Cellvibrionaceae bacterium
TGTTACCCGCTTTGGTACCAGAACGTTCAATTGCCTGCTCAATTGAATCCACGGTCAATACACCGAAGGTTACCGGTACACCAAATTGCAGTGAAACTTGTGCTAAACCTTTGGTGCACTCGCCCGCAACATAATCAAAATGTGGCGTACCACCGCGAATCACTGCGCCCAAGGCAATGATGGCATCGTAAGATTTTTTCGCTGCAATTTTTTGCGCAACAATCGGAAATTCAAATGCACCCGGTGCGTAATAAATGGCGATTTGTTCGTCTTTAATACCGTGACGGCGTAAAGTATCCAGCGCACCATCTTTTAAACTTTCCACAACAAAACTATTCCAGCGGCTGACGATTAATGCATATTTGCCAGTACAAGCTGAAAATTCACCTTCGATGACTTTAATGTTGCTCATAACGTTTCTCTGATTACAAAAAATTTTCACCCCACCCTAACCCTCCCCTTGGCAAGGGGAGGGGACAGATCTCCACATCAAAATTAAGAAGGGAGTCCAGTTCCTCCCCCTTACGAAGGGGGAGGTTAGGAGGGGGTTTGTTTATGGACACAAATATTCCACAACTTCCAAATCAAAACCGGAAAGCGCCGAATAACGCATGGGCGCTGACATCACGCGCATTTTGCGAATACCCAAATCCCGTAAAATCTGCGAGCCTGTACCGACTTGTTTGTACAACACATCAGCACTGCGACGTTGTTGTTTGCCGGATAACAACCAATCAATACTTTCTTCAACATCAACCGTTGATTCATCATGACAAATCAACAGAACCACTCCTTTGCCCTCTTCGCCGACACGTTGTAATGCTTCCTGATAGGTCCAACTTTTACCACCGGCAATTGAAGGTCGTTTGATGGATAACACATCGCGTGCTGTGTCCAGCACATGCACACGAACCAAAGTTGGCGTTGCATCTATCTCACCTTTCACCATCACAAAATGCAGATCACCACGGGCAAGATCACGATACGTTTTTAATTCAAATTCACCATACAAAGTTTCAACTTTGCGACTATTTACACACACGACGGTTTTTTCTTTAGTCGCACGATAGTGAATCAGGTCGGCAATGGTACCGATTTTCAGATTATGTTGCTCGGCAAATTGTTCAAGATCCGCCCTTCGAGCCATAGTGCCATCAGGATTCATCACTTCGACAATCACCGCCGCTGGTTCAAAACCGGCCAATCGAGCCAGATCACATCCGGCTTCGGTATGCCCTGCCCGGCTCATAACCCCACCCGGCTGTGCCATCAAAGGAAAAATATGCCCAGGTTGCACCAAATCTTCCGGCTTGGCATTCATCTTCACCGCCGCACGAATAGTCAAAGCGCGATCAGCCGCTGAAATACCGGTGCTTACACCCTCGGCAGCTTCAATAGATACGGTGAAATTAGTGGTGTGCTGGGATTTGTTGTCACTGACCATCAGCGGTAAATCCAGCTGTTTGCAACGCTCGGGAGTCAGTGTCAGACAGATCAAACCACGCGCATGGGTCGCCATAAAATTGATATCATCCGGCCGAACCTGTTCAGCCACCATGATCAAATCGCCCTCATTCTCACGGTCTTCGTCGTCCATCAAAATGACCATTTTCCCGTGGCGCAGATCATCAATCAGTTCATCTATGGTGTTCAATTGCATATACAATCTCGCGGATTAATCTATCAGGCAAGTAAAGCACAAAACCCAGCCGCCGCATTTTACAGAAGCGGAAGTGATAAACACAGGAAATCCAAATCTGGAGACTAGAACTTAGAGTTTATTGTCACGAGCCAATTCCATGTACCGGGTATCAAATCGCAATTTAATGTTTTTGGCATCGCCCAGAACTTTACCGTTGGAGAATTCAATACCAACAAAATCGACAGACTCAGCACCAGCGCCAAATAAACCTTTTTCAAAGCTAAATCGACGAACTTGATCCATAGTAGTGACCAACTGTTCACTTTCGGCAATGGCCAATGCTTTTTCCGGAGTGTAGAACATCTCTGTTGTTTTTAACTGCAATTCAAATTCAGCCGGGCTCACGTCGGCTGAGATAGCCATGGCTTCAATCGCCTTTTTCTGAGCCATTCCGCCAGACGACATTTCCACCATGGTTTCATACCAAGCGCCGGTGAGTGCTTTTTTTAATTTTTCACTTGCGTTTGTTTTTACCACCATCAAATCCAATATTTCCCCCGGTATTTTCGATGAATCAAATAGCAAATTGGTATTTCTTACTCGCTGTACTTTCTGCAAAGGAGGATTCCAGGTGACTACGCCCGCATGATTTGCAGTAATGTAGGTCAGGGTAATATCAGCATTGGATGTATTGACGATTTTGACATCCTTTTCACTCATTCCATTCATCTCCAATGCGCGCGCCAAGAGATAATGAGAGACAGAATATTCAACCAACAACACTTCTTTTCCTTTCAAATCCTTAACACTGCTGGCCTTTCGCAAAATGATGCCATCATTACCATTGGAATAATCACCCAATATCAATGCAGTGGAATCTACCCCAGATGCTGCAGGAATAGTCAACGCATCCATATTGGTCATAACACAGGCATCATATTCACCAGCCGTGTAGAGATTAATGGATTCGATATAGTCATCCAGTAAAGTTAAGGATATTTCTATGTCATATTTATCAGCCCACTTTTTTAGAATCCCGCTTTCCTGAGCATAGGCCCAAGGCTCCCAACCGACATAATGTGTCCAAGCTACCGAATACTTTTCTTTTGCTTGCACCGTCAAAGAACAAAAAGAAATCAACATAACACTTATAAACTTCAACCAAACTTTCATTCTGGATACCTTCACCAAAAAACAATAATCGGCGGCGATTGTAATTGAGATTAATCCAATCAAGAAGGTATTTACCAATACAATAGATAAAAGCATCTGATTGGTTTAGGATCAATAATCAAAAGTGAGACATACTCAACGGAGAAAACATGAAAAAACGCTCTATTACCCTTGCCATCACCGGTGCTTCCGGTGCTCAGTATGGATTGCGTTTACTGGAGTGTTTGTTGGCGGCGGAATGCAAAGTCTATTTGTTGATTTCGTCGGCGGCACAAGTGGTGATTCGCACTGAAACGGATTTGGATTTACCGGAAGAAGTGGAAGATCAAGAAGCTTTTTTGCAACGCCTGTTTAACGCCGATGAAGAACAATTACAACTATTGGCCAAAGATGATTGGTTTGCTCCACCGGCGTCAGGTTCAAGCTCACCGTCATCCATGGTGATATGCCCTGCAAGTGGCGGCACAATTTCAGCAATTGCTCATGGCGCCAGTAATAATTTAATTGAACGTGCAGCTGATGTTGCTTTGAAAGAAAGGCGCCAATTAATTTTAGTACCGCGCGAAACACCTTATTCACAAATTCATTTGGAAAATATGTTAAAGCTCACGCAAATGGGGGCAATGATTTTGCCAGCAAGCCCTGGCTTTTATATGCAACCACAAACTATTAATGAATTAATTGATTTTATTGTTGCCCGCATACTGGATCAGCTAGGAATCGAACAGGATTTAATGCCTCGCTGGGGCGAGAGTTGATAACAAGATGAATTTTCCTAAACAAGTAAAGATAGTTGAAGTCGGCCCCCGTGATGGCTTGCAAAACGAAAAACAATTAATTCCAACGGCGGCCAAAATTACATTAATCGAAGATTTGGTTGCTGCCGGATTAACCTATATAGAAGCCGGTAGCTTTGTGAATCCGAAATGGGTTCCACAAATGGCTGACAGTGCCGAAGTTTTTGCCGGAATTCAGCGCAAACCCCATATCACCTATGCAGCCTTGATTCCCAACCTGCAAGGTTTTGAACGAGCAATTACAGTTAGCGCGAACGAAGTCGCCATCTTCGCTGCAGCTTCAGAAGCCTTCAGTCAAAAAAATATTAATTGTTCTATCCAGGAAAGCCTGCAACGATTTGAACCCGTGATGCGAGCCGCAAAAGAAAAACAGATTCCTGTTCGCGGTTATATTTCTTGCGTGGCTGGCTGTCCTTATTCCGGTGCAGTTGACTTCCAACAAGTCGCAAAAATTGCACAGGATTTATTGGATATGGGTTGCTACGAAATATCACTGGGCGACACAATTGGTGTAGGCACAGCAGGACAAATCAAACAACTGATCGAAGTCGTTGCAAAAAATATTGCCATCGAAAAATTAGCTGTCCATATGCATGACACTTATGGGCAGGCACTCGCCAATATTTTTGCATCGCTTGAAATGGGAATTGCCGCTGTGGATTCTTCAGTTGCCGGTTTAGGCGGTTGCCCTTATGCTAAAGGCGCCACAGGAAATGTCGCAACTGAAGATCTGGTGTATATGTTGAATGGATTGCAAATAAAACATGGAATAGATTTGCAGAAATTAATTTTGGCGGGTGATAAAATTTGTCGGGTGCTGAATAAAGAAAATAATTCGAAGGTGGCGCGGGCATTAAGAGTAAATATCTAAAAGCATTGAACTTGTTCCCCACTTTGAAAAAGGGGGCTAGGGGGATTTAAAATCTCAGTAAAATTGAAGATCCTAAATCCCTCCCAACCTCCCTTTTTCAAAGGGAGGAGTAACATCAACAAGATGAGCAGAACAAATTGTCAAACGAACTCAACCAAAAGCTAAACCTCGAAACCGCACAAATTCCTTGGCATGAATTGCAGCGATATTTTGCATCAGGCAATGCGATTTTTGTGGATACCTCACTCGATTTAATTCAAGTCGCCACACAAATTTCCGAAGACAATGCCACGCAAATAAAATGCTGGATGGAATCAGGATTGTTGGATGCCGTAAAAGATTCACAAGCCATGCAATGGTATGAAGACGATGCAATTGTTTGGGCGCTTGTGATTAAACCCTGGGTTTTGGTTCAACCATTAAAAAATTAATCACTATGCGACATATACG
>CAZICR010000271.1:0-1596 GCA_964537795.1 uncultured Cellvibrionaceae bacterium
AGTTAATTTATTAAAAGCAGAGGCCTATCTCCTACCATATCTCGGATACAAAAAACATGTGCATATTGATTGGCTAAATGAAACCTATGATCAGCAATCTAGGCGTGATTTAATTCAATTTTTGGATGAACATGATTTTAGGCCAGCATTTTCAGGGATCACAGACTTACGGGCAGCGGATGAGTACGTCAATCAGCTGTATCAAATGCGCAAGAAACTCGGTAATTCTGTGAGTATGGAAAAATTACAGAAAGCCTATGTTGAATTGTTGGTAAACGATATGCAGTTGCAGGATGCTTACGCCAGCTTTACTCTGGGCTATTCGCCGATTCACATATTGACCTTGCAGGAAAATGATCTGGCAGCTTATTTTATTATTCCTTTGATTGATGAGTTAAATTCGAAAGGGTGGCAGATAATTCCGGCAGAAAAAGCATTTTCTGATCCTGTTGCCAATACTTATGGTTTTTTTCGCTATGAAGCGAATAGCTATTGGAAATCGGTTGCACCATTTATAACTGATCAGGTCAGTTATCCCAGACTGATTGGTGATCGTCAACCAATGGTGGATCAGGTTTTACGAAAATATATTCCCGAACTTTTACAATAGTTAGGTACTTTTATGAAATTGAGTTTCCTTTTAAGTACAATTTTGTTTTGTCTTTCTGGTGTGGCCAACGCACAGAAGACCAGTGTATTTAAAAATGGTTTCGACAGCGAGTCGGAAACAAAAAAATGGGCCATCATGTATGGCGCCAGTGTGACAGCAGAAAATGCACGCAATGGCGCAGGTGCTTTGGCTATTGCAGAAGGTGAAGCTTCAATTCGTACACAAAGCCAATTAAGTGAACAAGGTATAGTTGATTTCTGGATTAAAACATCGACACCTGCTACTGAATACACTATTACTTTGCGCGTGGCCTCATCGCAAAATAGTGATACTGATTGGATACAGGTTGGTCAAATTATCGGAAAAAATGATACGGCAGAATATTATGCAAAACGTGTTTCGATTGACGATCCGGGGAAAAAATATTTGCGCATTGATTTTGAAGTGACTAATGGTAGTCTGTGGGTTGATGACGTTAATGTTCAAAAAATTTTGCTAGGGACTGCGCTGCAAAAAAATCAGCAAAAAATTATTACGGAAGTGCTGGATAAGTTGCGCGCTGATAAAGACTATCAGGTGCAAGCAGATGCTTTGCGTACTTTGGGTAAAAACTATGCAGCCCAAATCGATGTGCAGCGGCAATATCTTGAATATGCCAATGGTATTTATTCCAGTGTGACTTTAGCTATGGCAACGTCCGAAAGAGGGCGAATGGCTAATCCTTTGGCTTATGATACGTTCAAAAAAGTGGTCGATGACGTTAATTTGGTTTCATCGCCTTTGCAAAAAGCGCGTATATCCTCATTGTTGAAACCTTTGGGTGCAATAGCTACCAATAGCTTGAACGTTATGACCCAAGGTGCTTTTTCTGCATTTGCAGAACCTTTTAAATCGATTGTGGCTACGGCATTTGAAAGATCCAATTTCGAAAATGCTGGAATTAATCGAGCTGCCAGGAAATTCGCAGAAAAAAATGGTTTGATCAC
>CAZICR010000271.1:1606-4926 GCA_964537795.1 uncultured Cellvibrionaceae bacterium
GAAAAAGCAGAAGGTTTTTTAGGTGAGATAGAAAAAGAAATTTCTGTGTTGGCTGCTTTGGATAAAGATCTTCAGGATATTCAAGGGAAATTAAATCAATACCGAAACGATTTAAGCAAACATCTGCAAGATTCTTTAATTGCCGGTGGTTTGGGTCGTGGTCAGGAAAATTACAATCGTGTATTAAGTAAAGATGAAACTGTTCGTAATCAAGCTCTATTGGAAATTACTAATTATTTTATGTTGCAAGCCGAGAGCTATCAAAATCATTCCAGTTCCAATACCGAATTTGTACAGTTTATGATGAAAACCACACGCAATATGGAAGAGACCCAAGTTTATAAAGAAAGATTTAATCAAATTGCCTCTTCTGTAATTACCTATTACGACAAATTTGAACGCAGTGTTGCCAAAGAACAAAATCCTTTCAGTGAAGAAAAGGATAAAAAAGTGTGGGAAATTCAAGCTGCCAAAGTACGCGGCTATTTGCAGGAATCCAAACAGGCGTTTACTAAGGCTTATATGTAAAAACAAACCCCCTCCCAGCCTCCCCCTTCGTAAGGGGGAGGAACATTCCCCCACTTTGAAAAAGGGGGGCTAGGGGGGATTTAAAATCTCAGAAATTGTCGCGATCTTAAATCTTCTCGCACAAAGCGGAGTTAGCAGGGAATTTTATTAGCGAATATAAAAAGGTTTTTAAATTATGCCAATGAATTGGAATCAACTACTCTGCGCCGAGCGCTTGGGAAATCGTTCTGCGAAATTTGAAGAAGGTCGGTCACCTTTTCACTCGGATCACGACAAAATTATTTTTTCCGGTGCTTTTCGTCGGCTCGCGCGTAAAACACAAGTACATCCTTTGGCAACCAATGATCATATTCATAATCGTATGACGCACAGTTTGGAAGTGGCTTGTGTGGGGCGTACTTTAGGTATTCGTGTGGGTGAAGCCTTGCGTTCCAATAAAGATTTTCCACCATCAATTTTGCCAACGGACATTGGCGATATAGTGCAAGCAACTTGTTTGGCGCACGATATTGGCAACCCTCCTTTTGGTCACACGGGTGAAGATGCAATTCGTAACTGGTTCCAAAAAGAAGGTGCTGATTTTTTGCAGCATTTATTACCAGAAGAACAAGATGATATTCGCATCTTTGAAGGCAATGCCCAAGGCTTGCGAGTGTTGACAACATCGGAATATCACCAGTTTCACGATGGTATGCGTTTGACTTATGCCACTCTTGCATCTTCTATCAAATATCCATGGACATCCACACCAACATTATTAGGCCAGCGTCCGAAAAATAATAAGTACGGTATTTTTCAATCGGAATTACATTACTTTCACGAGATTGCTGAAAAAACCGGTTTATTGGAAAAAGGAAAAAACTGGTATTGTCGTCACCCTTTGGTCTATTTAATGGAAGCTGCCGATGATTTTTGTTATGGCATCATTGATCTGGAAGATGGTTTGGAAATGGGCATTTTGCAATGGCAGGAAATATATGAATTGTTGTTGCCGGTGATTGCAGATTCGCCGCAAATGGCTGATCTGGAAAAATTGTTGAAAAAAGTTAACGATGGCCGCAAACCGGCGCTGGTGCGAGGCAAAGTAATTGATGCTTTTATTGCGGCAGGAACTGATGCTTTTGTTAAACATCAGGAAGCATTTTTAGCGGGTGAGGTTGAAGGTGATCTGATTTCACTTTGTGATCCCAAAGTGAAAAATGCAGTGCAAGCAGCAAAAGATCTTGCCAAGAAGAAAATATTTAATCACTCTCGTCGTGTCGAGTTGGAAATAGGTGCCTATGCAGTGATAGGAACTTTGTTGAATACTATTTGCAGTGCAGTCTATGCGTTTTTACATGATCCTGATCATATGACCTACAAAGATAATCGTGTGATGGCGCTTATTGGCGAAAATAATTTTCATCCTTGCGTGTTTAAACGAGAAGGTAATTACCATTATTTGGCGTTAATGGCAGTGATTGATCATATCAGTGGTATGACCGATAACTATGCCACCAATCTTGCCAAACAATTTAATGGTTTGGGTGAATCGAGATATTAATATGCCCGATTTGCGTTCCTGGCGAAAAGTCACCTTTGTGTTGATATTACTTGCAGTACCTTTATTTTTTATTGGTGGTGTCAGCGCTTATGCTCCCGATGTATATCGACGTTTATGGGATTTGGGGCATGCAGTATTTTTTGCATTGGTTGCAGTGAATCTGGTTTGGTGGCTGATCATCAAAAATCATAAACAATTTGTTATTGCATTTTTGATAGTGTTCGGTATTAGTTTGTTGATTGAAAAATTGCAAAGTTTTATTGGGCGCGATGCCAGTTGGTCAGATGTTTTGTCCAACATGTCCGGATTTTTACTTGGCTATAGTTTCACACAGATGGTCACTAAATGGGTGTTTCTATTACGCGGGCTATCCATTCTGGGTTTGTTGCCGGGATTCGTGGCTGTGTTAAAAAGTATTATTCTGATGTTTGTTTTATGGCACCAATTTCCATTGTTGTCTGGTGGCGAGTCACATTGGGAGTCGCGTGCATGGGGCGGCAGGGCTGATATTTCCAGAATTGCCGCAGTAGAAAATCCAGATAGAGTTTATCGTATAGGTTTTTCCGGCTCGGCATATCAGTCAGCTGATCTTGGGGGCTTTATCCAACCCTGGACTCATCATCAAAAGTTAATCTTGCAAATAGAAAATCCTTCGAATGAAAAATTTGGATTAACTATGCGTATTTCGGATAAACAACATGAATTATCCAAACAGAAATACAGTGACAGGTTCAATCGTCGAATTGAATTATCACCTGGCTGGAATCAGATAGAAATTCCAATCAATGATATTAAAAATTCGCCGCTGAAAAGAGCCATGAATCTGGAGGATATATATGTGTTGAAATTGTTTTTACCTGAGACAGGTGAATCTAGAGAGATTTATTTGAACAGGATTTATCTGCAATAAAAAGCAGGACTGGCAGGTATGCGCCTGCCAGTGGATACCACTCAAAAATTAATATCCTCGTAGTCATCAAAGCCCAGTTCATCTTTTATTCGGCGACGTTCCAGACGATCTTCAAGTTTTCGACGCATTTCCAGGGTCTGGGCATTGGCTTCCTTGGCGGACAATTTAGGCGTTGCCTCATCATCCTCAGTTTCCAAGGTTGAATCGTTAATCAAGTCGGCATCTTGTGAATGATCAACATCTACAGACATAAGGTTGCTCCAAAGTTGATTTTAAGTAAGTTTTTTGACCCCGCGCTATTTACCATAGACACTTTAAAAAAAAAAGAAAAATCTTTTT
>CAZICR010000272.1:0-4883 GCA_964537795.1 uncultured Cellvibrionaceae bacterium
AGTTAGAGAGAAACTTCACATCGAACAAGGTGATGAACTTTTTGTTGAAGCTCGGGATGACGTATTGGTGATGACCAGTAAGGCGCAGAAAATCCGACAAATACAACGGGAAATCTATGAGCAAATAGCTCCTTTTACCCAAGGACGTTCGCTTGCAGATGAACTGATTGCAGAGCGTCGAGCGGAAGCCGCTGAAGAAGAAGCTGAACTACAGGAATGGTTAAATGCACAAAAAAATCGTACTTGATACCTCTGCCCTGCTCGCTTGGATTCATCAAGAACCTGGCGGGGATTTCGTTGCTGAATCTTTGAAGTCTGACTGCTCTCTCAGCAATGTGAATTTAATCGAATTAGTTACCAAGTTGATCGATCAACAATATAAAGTGGCTGATCAAATAGGTGCAAAATTACGTAGCTTGAATATTAATCTTGTTGATTTAAATGAACGCCAAGCAATCACTGCTGCCATGCTACGCAAAACCACCATTAGTAAAGGATTGTCTTTAGGTGATCGAGCTTGTCTCGCTTTAGCAATCGAATTGGATGCAACCGTATTAACAACCGATAAGGTTTGGACCGAATTAAAACTTCCCATCAACATCATCAATATTCGCAATATTTAAGACGCATCCTTCAATGACAAATTCTACTTTCACAGGCAGTTATCGCTTTGGTGTTCTCTGCGTTCTCTTAGGTACTTTCTTTTTTGCCTGCAAAGGCATCTTTATCAAACTCGCCTACGCCTACGGAATTACCGCTTCACCTTTGTTGATGTTACGCATGTTGTTCGCCCTGCCTTTTTATTTGGCCATGGCATTTTGGTTACACAAACAATCGCAAATGGTGCTCAATAAAAAAGATCTTTTACAAATTTTGGGGCTGGGATTAATCGGGTATTACCTTTCCAGTCTGTTGGATTTCTGGGGATTGGAAACGATTTCTGCCGGGCTTGAACGATTGGTGCTTTATATCTACCCCACTATTGTGATGTTAATGTTGGCATTCTGGAAAAAGAAAGTTATTTCACGCAAAGAAAAATTTGCATTGGCAATTGCGTATGCAGGAATGATCTTTGTTTTTGTGCATGAATTGCAATTTCATCAAACCTTATCCAACACATTAATCGGTGGATTATTGGTTTTTACCAGTGCTATCACCTATGCGTTTTTTGTTGTGATGACCAGCGAAAAAGCCAAACAAGTAGGGTCACTGACGTTCACCACTTATTGCATGCTCTCAGCTTCCGCCGGTGTGATACTACACAACTTATTACTGACTGATTTGCATCAACTGCAACAACCAAACGAAGTCTACTGGTTGGCTTTGGCGCTCGCGATTTTCTCCACGGTGATTCCCTCTTTCTTGATGAATAAAGGCATCAGTTCAATTGGCGCCAGCAAAGCAGCCATCATGGGCAGCATTGGCCCAGTTGTTACATTGTTTTTAGGCGCCTGGTTTTTGGATGAGATTATTGGACCAGTACAATTAATAGGTGCGGCTTTGGTAATTGGCGGAGTGAGTTTGGCTGGTAAAAAATAAATTGGGCGACCGCAACAGTCGCCCTGAAGAATCACATAAATTGTTTTTGCAAACGGCTGGCCCAAGCTGTAAATGCGAGTCGAACTTGTTGATTAAATGTCACACGATTATTCTCCTCCCAAACTTTACCCAAATCTCGCTGATCGGAAACCAAAGCCAATACCTTTCCTGTTTTTGCATCACTCAATTCAAAATTAATTGTCATAGTGCCCACACCTTCACTATAAACTTTTGTGATGACCGGGCGACCTTTAAAATCATCTTTACTACCAAGAGGGGCTATTTCTTTCAATACCGCTTTTACTATCAAGGTTTGCTCGGTGGCTTTATCAACCTGCGTCAGACCTGATTTATCCAGCCACTCTTTTTTCATCGCTTGCGTATATTTTTCCTGATAATAATTTCTATCCTGGTCATTCAATTCCCAAGGAGTATCATTAACAAAACTGATATTAGTGGGTTTGCGAATTTTCACTGCCGACATATCCAGAGGCTCAAGAATGATATGTTTGTAATTAGCAATTCCCAGTTTATCCGCAACAAAAACTGAATCCAACGTTGATGATCCAGCTTCCGTTAAACCCAAAGGCTCAGCTTCTTTCGCCAGATTTTTTTCGTGTGGCTTAGTAATAGAACACGCTGTAACTAACACCAGACTAGCAATCAAAATCAAGACTGACTTTTTCATAACTCTGCCCCCGTAATTAACTATCGAGTGAACCCAGTTTGAACTTAAATAACACCTTAAGTTGCAGGAATTTGGGTGAATCTTGTAAAAAAATGTACCTGAACTGCTCCTATGAAGATACGAAAACGTTTATCAATTAGTTGCCGCTTCTAAAATTATTTATTAGCCCTATTCGCGATTAGCTCAGTCACCACCGAAGGGTCAGCCAAAGTCGAAGTATCACCCAAGGAATCCAATTCGTTTGCGGCGATTTTGCGCAGAATGCGACGCATGATTTTTCCTGAACGGGTTTTGGGTAATCCCGGAGCCCATTGAATAATATCGGGTTTGGCGATTGCACCGATTTCTTTCACGCAAAGCGCAAGCAATTCTTTTTTCAAATTATCACTGGGTTGCTCACCTGACATCAAAGTTACATAGGCATAAATACCCTGACCTTTTATCTCGTGCGGATAACCAACAACAGCGGCTTCTGTGACTTTTTCATGCAACACCAAAGCACTTTCCACTTCTGCTGTACCCATGCGATGGCCGGAAACATTTAGCACATCATCAACACGACCAGTAATCCAGTAATAACCGTCCGCATCGCGACGCGCGCCGTCACCCGTGAAGTAATAACCAGGATAAGTGGAATAATAAGTATCTATACAACGCTGATGATCGCCATAAACCGTACGGATTTGACTGGGCCATGCTGCTTTGATGCAAAGATTACCTTCACCGGCGCCGATAATTTCTTTTCCTTCTGCATCAACCAATACAGGTTGCACACCAAAAAATGGCAGAGTCGCTGAACCAGGTTTCAGATCAATAGCACCTGGCAAAGGCGTTAACATATGTGCGCCGGTTTCGGTTTGCCACCAGGTATCCATAATCGGGCAACGGCTGTTGCCAACCACTTTGTAGTACCACTCCCAGGCTTCTGGGTTAATGGGTTCGCCTACGCTGCCTAAAATTCGCAAACTGTCGCGCGATGTACGTTTAACAAAATCATCGCCCTGCCCCATCAAAGCACGAATGGCTGTTGGTGCTGTGTAGAAAATATTCACGCCGTGTTTGTCTATAACTTGCCAGCAACGCGAAGCATCAGGATAAGTCGGCACACCTTCAAACATTAAACTGGTCGCCCCATTGGCAAGCGGACCATAAACAATATAACTATGCCCGGTCACCCAACCCACATCTGCCGTACACCAGTAAACTTCTCCTTCCTGATAATCAAACACATATTTATGAGTCATTGCTGCTTGCAATAAATATCCACCCGTTGTGTGCAAAACACCCTTGGGTTTTCCGGTTGAACCTGAGGTGTAGAGAATAAATAACGGATCTTCTGCATCCATCACTTCCGGTTCTGCTTGACTGGACTGACGCCCAACCAATTCTTCGTACCAGAAATCCCTTTGATCATTCCAATCAATATCACCTCCAGTGCGTTCGACCACAATACAGGTGTGAACATTCGGGCATTGCGCCAAGGCAATATCCGCATTCTTTTTCAATGGAACCCGCTTGCCACCACGTAAACCTTCATCCGCAGTAATGACCACTCGACAATCCGCATCCTGAATTCGATCTTTCAATGCTTCAGGAGAAAACCCACCAAAGACCACAGAATGTACCGCCCCAATACGCGCACAAGCCAACATCGCATAACTGGCTTCAGGAATCATCGGCATATAGATACAAACACGGTCGCCTTTTTTCACACCACGTTCACGCAACGCATTCGCCAAACGACAAACCTGATCAAGCAATTCCTGATAAGTGATGAGCTGATCTTCCGCCGGATCATCCCCTTCCCAAATCAGCGCAGTCTGATTGGCACGTGCTGGCAAATGACGATCAATACAATTCACGCTGACATTCAACTTGCCACCAATAAACCAGGACACCTCGCCTTTTTTCAAATCGCTTTCGACCACTTTCGACCAAGGTTTTTGCCAGGTTAAGAATTTACTGGCCTGTTCAGCCCAAAAAGTCTCGGGCGATTGAATTGATTCCTGATACATGGACTGATAAAGCGCCAGATCAATATGAGCCGCCGATTTGATTTGTACAGGAACCGGATATAAATGCACATCAGACATAGAGAACTCTCGGTGATTATTTTGTTATTTGGAAAACTAAATGTTTTTGAAAAATTAAGTGGCAACTCTTTATAAAAATCAGGCGACAACTCTAGCCGCTGGAGTCACTTATTGTAAATGGGGTATTCACGCCCAATCCTCCAACTGCAATTTCGGGACTCGGGAAAACTCTCGCAGATTATTGGTAACCAAAATGGAATCCGTTGCCAGTGCATGACCTGCAATGGCTGTATCGTTTGCGCCTATTGGTGTGCCTGAATCGGTCAGATATTTTTTTACACTTACTGTGGCATCCACAGCATTCATATCCCACGCAAGAATTGCATCAATCCTTTTAATAAATTCATCAACCAAATGTGAATGTTTAGGAGATGCTTTTTTGCCTATAGCGCCAAAACGCATTTCCGCATAAGTGATTGCCGAAATCACTATTCTGTGGTGAGCAGCAATAACGGATAGTTTTTCCAAAACTGAAACCGGATGTTCCCGCATGATGTAAGAACAAACACAAGTATCCAACATGTAAATCCTTTTCAAAATTTTATTCTTCCTTCATCTGTCAC
>CAZICR010000273.1:0-4882 GCA_964537795.1 uncultured Cellvibrionaceae bacterium
TTATTCCTCCGAGTGGTACTGGGCCAAGTGTCTGCATGTATTACGTGAAGATCCATCAGTCGCAGAAGCTGCTTATTTGTGGGTAGAACATTGTGACTGGATGTCTGCAGTTTTAACCGGTACTACTCATCCATCGAAACTACGCATGGGCCGTTGTGCGACTGGCCATAAACTTATGTGGCACGAAAGCTGGGGCGGCTATCCGCCCAATGATTTTTTTGTGAGTGTAGACCCACTCCTGAATGGCTTTCGCGACAAATTACCTGTTGAAACTTTCACGTCAGATAAAGTCTGTGGCTTGCTCACTGAAGCTTGGGCTGAAAAACTGGGTTTGAATCCTGGTACCGCTGTTTGTTTCGGTGCATTTGATTGTCATATGGGAGCCGTTGCAGCTAATGTAAAACCAGGTGTGCTAACCAAAATTATGGGAACCTCTACCTGTGATATCACTGTTGCCAGTTATCAGGATATTGGTGAGAAATGTATTGCAGGAATTTGTGGTCAGGTTGATGGTTCAGTGTTACCGGGTTTTGTTGGGTTGGAAGCAGGGCAGTCAGCATTTGGTGATCTCTATGCATGGTTTCGTAATCTCATTAATTGGCCCTTGGTAAATTTGTTGGCTGACTCTGATTTGTTGGATGCGATCAGCAAAACAAAATTGATTCAGGAAATAGAAGATAAAACCTTGATTGCTTTAAGTGCAGAAGCAGCGAAACTGAAAATCGGAGAAGCAGGTATTACTGCGCTTGATTGGGTCAATGGACGACGTACGCCTGATGCAGATCAAACAGTTTCCATGGCAATTGCCGGCCTTAAAATGGGCAGCCAGGCACCGCAAATTTTTCGCGGTTTGGTTGAAGCCAGTGCTTATGGCGCGCGCGCTATTATTGAACGATTTAAATCAGAAGGTGTTGCTGTTAATTCAGTAGTAGCAATTGGTGGTATTTCTAAAAAATCTGATTTTGTCATGCAAACTTGTGCCGATGTATGGAATTGTCCAATAGAGGTTTTGGAAAGCGAGCAGAGTTGTGCTTTAGGTGCGGCAATTTTTGCTTCCGTTGCGGGGGGTGCTTATCCCGACGTCGAATCTGCACAAAAAGTGATGGCGTCAAGCCTTTGTAAAACTTATCAGCCTAATCCCGAGGCTGCCGCAGCTTATGAAAGTTTGTATCAAAAATATTTGACACTCGGTCATTTTATTAACGCCGGTAAATTGAAATGAGTTTTATTGAATTAAAGCGTGAAGTTTACGAAGCCAACATGGAATTACAGCGCCGTAATTTGGTGGTTTACACTTGGGGTAATGTTTCGCAGATCGATCGTGCAAAAAGTGTCATCGCGATTAAACCCAGCGGTGTTGCTTACGAAAAAATGACAGCTGATGATATTGTGATTGTGGATCTTGAAAACAATATTGTTGAAGGAAAAATGCGTCCTTCTTCTGATACCAAAACCCATACACATTTGTATCGACATTTCGATTCCATCGGCGGTGTGACTCATACGCATTCAACTTATGCAACTGCATGGGCACAAACACAGCAAGGTATTCCCTGTTATGGCACTACTCATGCCGATTACGCCTACGGTGAAATTCCTTGCACTGCAGTCATGACAGATCAACAAATTGAACGTGATTACGAAGAAGAAACCGGCATACAAATTACCGATTGTTTTAAATCGCGAAATCCCAAAGAAGTCCCTATGGTCATTGTTGCAGGACATGCTCCGTTTACTTGGGGAAAAAATGCAGCTGAGTCGGTTTATTACGCGGTTATTTTGGAAGAAATTGCACGCATGGCTTACCTCACAAAAACCTTGCAACAAACAACTCCGCCATTAAAACAAACATTGGTAGATAAACATTATCTGCGTAAGCACGGAAAAAATGCTTACTACGGGCAGAAGTAATAGAGCTGATTAACACATTATGGTGTTGCTGCATGAGTGCGGTGGCGCCCAACGAAAATTGAAAAATTTCAGAGGAAAAAAAGATGAAAGTTTACGGCGATAAAGAAGTCTGGTTGGTAACCGGTTCGCAACATTTATATGGCCCGGGTGTGTTGAAGCAGGTAGCGGAAAACAGTCAAAAAATTGCTGCAGGTTTAACGGCATCAAATAAAATTTCTATAAAAATTATTGCACAGGATACAGTAAAATCACCTGCTGAAATTTTGTCTGTGTGTCAGGCTGCCAATGGTAATGCAAATTGTGTGGGGCTTATCCTCTGGATGCATACCTTTTCGCCTGCAAAAATGTGGATCAGCGGATTACGCGTGTTGAATAAACCTTATATGCATCTGCACACGCAATTTAATGCAGAGCTTCCCTTTGCTGAAATTAATATGCACTTTATGAATCTCAATCAAAGTGCGCATGGTGATCGTGAATTTGGTCATGTGAGTACACGCTTGCGTCAGGAACGTAAAGTGGTGGTGGGCCACTGGTCTACAGAATCAGTACAAAATCAAATTGACAGTTGGTGTCGTGTTGCTGTGGGTTGGTATGAAAGTCAAAATCTGAAAGTGGCACGTTTTGGCGATAACATGCGTCAGGTTGCGGTCACGGATGGCGATAAAGTTGCTGCACAAATTACCTTCGGTTACGAAGTTCATGCTTATGGTTTGGGTGATTTGCAAAAAGTAGTTGATGCCATCACCGATGAGCAGGTTGCTGCACAAATTGAAATTTATAAAGCTGACTACGATGTAAATCCAATAGTCTTGAGTGATGCACATCAATTTCAAATGTTAAAAAATGAAGCCCGTTTGGAATTGGGTATGCACAAATTTTTAACCGAAGGAGGCTTCGGAGCATTTACCAATTGTTTTGAAAATTTAACAGGGCTCACCAATTTGCCTGGCCTTGCAACACAAAGGTTAATGCAGCAAGGTTTTGGCTATGGCGGCGAAGGCGATTGGAAAACAGCGGCTATGGTTCGCATTGCAAAAGTGATGTCGAAAGGTCGTCAGGGTGGTTCATCATTTATGGAAGATTACACATATCACTTTGGTGCAGTTGATCAGGTATTGGGTGCGCACATGTTGGAAGTTTGTCCTTCGATTGCTGCAGCCAAACCAAAACTTGAAGTTCATTTGCATACTATTGGTTGTCGTAATGATATTGCACGTTTGATTTTTACCGGAAAAGCAGGCCCTGCATTGTGTATTTCGCTGATTGATTTGGGTACACGTTTCCGCATGATTATTGCGGAAGTTGACACGGTGAATCCTCCACAAGAATTACCTAATTTGCCCGTTGCAAAAGCACTTTGGATTCCTCGTCCCAATTTGGAAATTTCAGCAGCAGCCTGGATTCAAGCCGGCGGTGCGCACCACAGCGCTTATACTCAAGGCATCACCGCCGATGAAGTTGTTGATTATGCAGAAATGGCAGGTATTGAAGCAGTTGTTATTGGCGCAGATACCAATGTACGTGCGTTTAAAACCGAATTGCGTCACAACGCTGCTTATTATCATTTAAAAGATGGCGTGTAATGGAGTAAAAGATTTGCAATGTAATAAGTAGAGAGATTTGCAACTAAAATGGATACTGAGTAAAAACGATTTACAGAACACTGGAGAATAAAATGAAACATATACGATCGGTTTGTTTGGTGTCGGTAATTTACATGTCGCTTTTCGCAAATATCTTATGCGCGGAAACTGTGTTACACAAAGTCAGTGTCACTGAATCTTCTTTTGGAAAATTGCCAACCGGAGAAGAAGCTGTTTTATACACCTTAACTAATACCAATGGTGTTGTTGTAAAAGTCACTAACTACGGTGGTGTTATTACTTCGATCATAGTGCCTGATAAAAAAGGTGCGATGGGCGACATTGTATTGGGTTTTGATAATGTTGATGGCTACATAAAAAATACCTCATTTTTTGGAGCGATCATTGGTCGTTACGGCAATAGAATTGGTAAAGGGCAATTCACATTGGATGGAAAAAAATATCAATTGACCTTGAATGACGGCGTAAATCATCTGCACGGTGGCAAGGTTGGTTTTGATAAAATTTTGTGGAAATCCAATTCATTCAAAACCGAAACTACAGTAGGCGTAACCCTCACGCATTTTAGTCCTGATGGTGATCAAGGTTATCCAGGTAATCTAAAAGTGACTGCAGTTTATCAACTTACCAATGACAATGAATTTATTATGAAATATCACGCGACAACGGATAAGTCGACACCGATTAATATGACACAGCATCCTTATTTTAATTTGGCTGGCAGCGGCACTATTCTTGATCAGGAACTCATGATTAACGGCAGTCATTTTACACCGATTGATTCAGGTTTAATCCCAACAGGTGAGCTGACTCCAGTAGCGGGTACACCGTTTGACTTCACTAAAAGTCATGCGATTGGTGACATGATCAATCAGAAAAATGAACAATTAAAAAATGGTGGCGGTTATGACCACAATTGGGTATTGAATAAAAAGTCGGATAACGAATGGGGGTTGGATGCACGCTTTTATGATCCAAAATCAGGTCGTGTATTGGAAGTTTATTCAGATGAACCTGGAATTCAATTTTACAGCGGTAATTTTCTGGACGGTAAAGTCAAAGGTAAAGGCGTAGATTTTGTTTATCGCGGAGGTATTTGCCTGGAACCTCAACACTATCCAGATTCACCCAATAAATCCAATTTTCCTAATACAATCCTGAAGGCAGGTGAGGAATATAATTCAGCATTATCTTTCCGGTTTTTGGTGAATTGATAAATTAATTAAAAGCGTTTCCAGAGATATAAAAAAACCGATCCATGGATCGGTTTTTTTATATCTGGACACTTTTCAGAATTAATGGCCAGTGATCATACCTTCTTTAATTTCATGTGTAGGGGCTTTCTTCGCTGCGAAGGCAAACCA
>CAZICR010000274.1:0-4877 GCA_964537795.1 uncultured Cellvibrionaceae bacterium
TTGCAACTGCAGGTAAAGGTGGAAAAGTTCCTTACAACTCCACTTACACTTCAGGCCGCGCTGCAACCATCGCAGCACGTCCAGTCAGTTGTCAGTGATTAATGCTTCAATAAAAAAAACCGGGCTTTTGCCCGGTTTTTTTATGTTTGTTAGTTGTTGAGTTCAATTTATTTTTAATCGATCCTCAATAAAATCAAGGAACCAAAGTAAAAATTGTTGCTATTGGACCGTTATACGCACATTTTCCTGAACCATCCAAATATAACCGAATTTGTTTTTGTGTACTCATAGCGTATAGAACACTGGAGTAAACTCTATCCGCCAATTTCGCATCTGTTATTACTACAAAATTTTTACGGGAACAATAACTTGCTGCCTCACCAACAATTTCATTTTTGAGAGCTATATAAAGCCCTTCGTTTTGAGCAGCTGAATTGGTTGATTGAGCCCATTGAATTGAATCAATGTCGGAAGGATTAATAGATACCCACTGTGCTGAAAATGAAAAACTTGATGCACCTAATAATGCTACCATCAATAATCTATACATAAAAATCACCTGGGTTTTCTTTAATCAATTAAAAATAATTGCCAAAACAGGAATTAACCAGCTCATCATAGGCGACGCAGGAGTGTCACCTACATTGTTAGGGTTTGTTTTAGCTAAAAACTCTTGATAGTTAGTGTATCCATCGGTATCAAAATCACTTTGACTATCAGCAATCAAGGGGTTGAAGTTTTGATGACTCACTTCGTACCCATCCGGAATACCATCACTATCGGTGTCCATTAAAATTAAACTGGTTCCTGCTAAATATTCTTGCAAGCTGGTTAGCCCATCTCCGTCTGAATCATATGAAGCATCACTCGCATTCAAATAATTTAGTTGATAGGTTTTTTCATACCAGTCTGCAATACCATCTCCATCAGAATCCACGAATTTAACCGTGACAGGATAATTGCCTTTAGTAACATTTCCCACAGTATCGCGCGCAATCAACCTGATATTATCAACCCCGGTAAAATTCTTATTGGGCGTATAAGTAACAATCAATTCATTACGAGATGCAACAATAGACACAACTTTTCCGTTCAATGGCGGTGACGAAAGATCCAGAGATACAGTTACAGGATCACCATTAGGATCTGTAACTGATGGCTGAAAACTTAATTTGAAATTCATTTCCGCCACAAGTGTGTAATAAACAGGATTGTAATCAAATTGTGGTGGCTGGTTACCTGCAACAGGAGTACCTACAGTCACAAAAACATCAATACTGACAGGATCACTTTTTTGATCAAATGCTTTTACCGAGAAAAAATCCTGAACTTCCAAATTGTTTGGCGGTGTATAAACAAACACACCTGTTGATGAGTTAAGGTTAACACTACCACCTTTTTGTGTAGTGCCAGATAATTGTAGATTGGTACTTGAACTCCCCAATGAATATATAAGCGGATCATTATCTGCATCAGTGGTAGTAGCTACTTGATTGAGAACAGTATTTTTTGGCGTTGAAAAACTATACCCCCTGGTGACGGGAGCATTATTGACGACCAGAAAATCCGCCAATTGATTAGGACATCTTGTTGAGTTTGCTTTGCGTTTTACAGTGTAGCCCACAGGTAACTTCCAACCGCCACACACCTCCTTTTCATTAAAAGAGTTAATGGCAACAGCAGAAATATTTTCAATGGTGTAAAGCGTGGGGCTACCAACTCCAGCTACCGAGCATTGCGTGAGATTGGTTTCAGCCTTGATCAACACCTCATTTGAAGCCAATACTGAATTACTAAAATTACAGACTGTTCGTGATGCGAGAGCATCACCACAGAAGATTACAAGCAGCAATCCTGAAAGATTAAAACGCTTCAAGTTATTCATAAAATTTTCTCGTTGAGATTTTAAATTTAATTCCAGGTAGGACTACCAACCATAGTTGCACGACAAATCCCCGCAGCTATTTGTTGATCGGTTACAGAAACTTGTACAGTAGTTTTACCGGTCATAGCAGCCAACAAAAGACTATATACATGTGTATCTGTCTTTTCGAGGTAAAAATAACCTCTATTAGTACAAGCAGACGGCAACCATCCCATATCAGATAATGAAACCAAAATTTTCTCTGAGTGAGGATGACTGGGATCTTCTCTCTTTGCTTGCGGAAAAATAAGTTTAACATTCAATACTGGAGACCAAATTTCAGCAGCAAAACTCTCCTGAAAAAAAACAGTGAACATTAGTGCTAAAAATATATTTTTCATCTTATACTCCAGTGAAATTTCTTGTTTACAATCACAAAATGACGCCTACTGCTTATTGTCCAAACATTCATCAATTTGTAAGAATTCGAATATTGACAATTTTTTCCTGCCCGCCCTGACAATCGCCATCGGTGGTTGAAATAGTCACTCGTCGATTAGACATATAGGCAGCAAGTGCCATGGCAAACATGGGTTCCGCTTTTACATCACGACTCTTCACACCTAGAGAATAATAACTACCTCCACATGGATTAGCAGGGGCGTTTTCAACCGTTAAGAATGAATGCCCATCACTCCAAGTAATCAAATCAGTTATTTTCCCCGAAAAATCTCGCGCTTCAGCGGAGGTAATGAACAGTACCGAAGTTAAAATTGCGAAAAAATATTTTGTTTTCATAAAAAATTCCTGATCAAGTTAGTTAAAAAATATTAAATTTATTTAATAAGCATACTGAAATTTAAATTATTCATTGGTTCCATGCCCATGCCTGCCAATATAATTCATGGTTTGCACATTTGAGTTAGAACCAATTTCAGGAAACCCCAAGGTAATTCTCTTACCACTTGCCATTTTAGTTAAAATCACACTCCACATGGCTTTTCCACCAGCAGTAGTTGTATCCAACTTATAGGCATAGCAACAACCACCTTGGCGAGAATCAAATTCTTCCAAATTTCTAAACCAGATAACACCATCACTTTGCATTTGCCATAAAAGTTTACTGGCATCAACGATTTCAACCCAGTTTTGAGCGAAAGTATTAGAAACAGGAGAAATAATGAGTACAAGAACAAAGTAACGAAATAGGTTTTTCATATCAGCTATCCATTAGTATTTTAAACAAGTTATAAACGACCACCCAACTCAACTTCGCCGATTTTGCAAGTATTATCAACGAGATATATTGCAACAGGTTTATCACTCATATATGCAGCCAATAAAATTGAATGTATTCGATCAACACCGGCATGATCAGGATACAAAGATGCATAAGCAGAACCATATCCACTTTGAGAAGTACAAGCTGTAAGCTCTGGCGAAAGTCGAACATTGATTCCGCCATTTATAGTCCCAACAATTTTGATAACCTTGGCACTTACAATCCAACCCTGTTCCGCATTGACGGTAGGGATAAAAGAAAAACCAAGGAATACAAAAAGCAATTTATTAATAAAATTTCTCATAAAAACTTCTCTGTTGACTAATGGATTTTATTACAATTTGAATTCGTTAAAAAATAAGTCGGAACCAATCCTGATGTCATTATTTCTTGATAATCCAGCTTGGTCATCTTATTGCTCTTTTCCAAAGCAGCCAGAAGATAACCGCTGTAGAGGGGAATAATCATCGCAGCTTTCAGGCATTCTTTTTCTTCAACTAGTAAAAACTGACTGGCAACACTATCTACACCACCTTTATTCCAGATGTAAAAAATTTCTGCACCTAAAGATTTTTTTTCTGAAGGCTTACCCCAAATTTTGGCAATCTGTTCGTAAGGTTTTGCAGGCTGTAAATTGCTAAAGTGATTGATATACACATTCAATTTTCTAAGAATGTATTCTTCACTGACGGGAGTTTGTTGATGTGTATGCGAGTTAAATTCACGCCAAGGCGATTGCGTGAGTTTTAATAGATTTGAACCAGACTTATGACACTCCACTTCACCAATATGATGAAATTTCTGGCGACCAATGTTTACTGACTGTCCCATTATCGGTGTATACATGTCCCTGTTCACTACCTCACCCTGTTGATAAACAATTCGTCCACTGCCCTGACAAAGCTGATCAAAGGTCTGCGTCCAATACTTCGCCGCATCCTGTTTCGACTTGGCGAAATATTCAATCCGATATCGCTCACCCGCAACATGCAATACTACATATCCTTGCCCGTATTTGTGCTCACGGAAGCCTGCGGCGCAGGAGCAAAGTGTTAACAAAATAGCAGATATAAATATCCATTTAGCTGAAAGCAATTTAATCATTCTCCATACAATATAATTCCGTGATTTATTTTAAAGCTGTTCAGTTGTTCGTTAAAAAATCGAAGAAAAATACGACAAATATCTACAGTTTATTGAACTGAAATATAATCGACGTCTTCACCATCTGACCAGCGAGTACATGATCCACTACCCACCACCCTAATTGGTTTTTGCTGTGCTTGAGCGGAAAGAAGAATCGCAAATTGGGATTTTCCTGCTGCGCTATTTTCGTCACGAATCATCCAATACGTATTTTTAGAACACTGCGGTTTTCCCGAAGAACCACCTTCCAACCAAAAATAGTGAAGCCCATCACTTCCTCTAACAATAATCTGACTGACCTTTCCGTATTGTTCACCTGACATTGCAGGAAGAGAAACAACAAAAAGCAACAGAAAATAAAAATTTTTCATATCAATACTAACCTCTCAATCTGAGCATTTTTTGCATGATCTAGCCAATTTTTAAAAACTCCAGCCCGACCAATCGATTTCATATTTGCCAGCCCAAGGTTGACTTTTCCACCATTCAATATTCGGAGGCCTGTTATTAAATTTGGATCAAAGGTTCAGTCTGAGCTTCCCCCAATTTAATGGACAGTTTTAATGAGAGGCAAACTGCCTCTCA
>CAZICR010000275.1:0-4871 GCA_964537795.1 uncultured Cellvibrionaceae bacterium
TGGCTTCAGCGGTTTTGGATTCACAGAAGTCTGCTTTATAAATATTGGAAAAATTATGACACTCTTATGCGATAGAACCTGCACCGCCTGTAAAGCCGATGCACCTAAAGCCACACATGAACAAATACAAGATGCACTTGCACAATTACCTGAATGGAAAGTCATACAAGTTGAAGGCGTTGACCAACTGCAACGCGTTTACAAATTAAAAAATTTTGTAGAAGCCATGTCACTGACGCAAGCAATAGGTGAATTAGCAGAAGAATACAATCACCACCCCGCCCTGCTCACCGAATGGGGAAAAGTCACAGTCACCTGGTGGACACATAAAATAAAAGGTTTGCATGAAAATGATTTAATTCTGGCGGCCAAAACTGAGAAGATATTTACCAAGTTAGAATTAATCTAAAATCAATATCAAAGAATAATATTGAGTTATTCACGGAGCCAGCATTGATTCAACTCACTGAATTGAAAAACCTGTTACTGGCGCAACCCGCACAAGCCAATCGTCCTCCACACCTGAGCGCGGCCAGTGGTTTAGTGCGCGTTGGTTCATGGTTGTATGTTGTAGCCGATGACGAATTGCACTTGGGAAAATTTTTATTGGACGGTGATGACGCTGGAGAATTGCACCGCTGTTTTGCTGGCAACTTACCCATAGATCTTGAAGAACGTAAAGCAGAGAAGCCTGATATTGAAGTGCTTATGCGGATTCCGCAGTTAAATAATCCATCACGACAAGCATTGTTGGCTTTAGGTTCCGGTTCCAAAAAAAATCGCTGTCAATGCGCGATCATTCCGCTGGATCACAGCGGTAATATTTCGGCTTCAGCTGAGATTATTGATCTTTCACATTTTTACCAGTTTCTGAAAAAAGAAATTGGCAAATTGAATATTGAAGGTGCGGCTATTGTTAATCAGGATATATTTTTATTTCAACGCGGCAATAAAAAAAATAAATTAAATGCCAGCATTCGTATCGCACTTGATGACTTTTACCGCCTGCTTTCACAACCACAAAAATACCATGAACCACACATTCAAATTACCCCCTATGATTTAGGTGAAATCGATCAGGTTCCACTTTGCTTTACCGATGCTACATCACTCAATAGCGGCGAGATTGTTTTTACCGCCAGTGCAGAAAACACCTCCGATTCCTATCTCGATGGTATCTGTATGGGTTCAGCTATAGGCGTAATTAACACACAGGGCAAACTGGAGTTTATCGAACCTGTCAATAAAAAAATCAAACTGGAAGGTGTAGAAGCAAAGGTAGAGGATAAAACAATAGAACTCTTGCTGGTATCCGATGCAGATGATGCAACGCGCCCGGCGCAACTTTATTCAGCGAGCATAAAAATCTAAAAAAATAAACAATGTGGCTCCTAAAGCCTGAACTTTTTTCTAATATGGATTACCATATCAAAACTCTAAAAATGTAAACATTACCCCGATATAAAGTTGTAATTTATTGGAGAAAACAAGGTTATGGAACCCGGTGCATTAGTTGCTTTGTTGGAAGCTTATAAAATTTCAAAATCGGCTGATATTGGCAAGTTGATTCTCAGTCAGTATTTGCAGGCAGGTGAATTTGCGAAAGCCAGTGAGTTTTTGCTGGAACTGTCGTTGAAGCCTGAACAATTGGTAGAGGCTTTTGCTGCATTTGCACTGGCATCACAGCTTGATCAATTACAGAAAGTATTGGTAACTCAGGATGTAACTGCTACGTTGCAAGCTTTGATTGATCAAAATCAGGAAAAATTGGCAAAGGACTTATATATTTACTGGTGTCAGCATCAACCCAATGTCAAAAATATTTTTTGGGATAACCGCCTGCGCATTAATTCTGAAACAGAAGAACAAGATAGCCGTCCACGTTTGCGAGTCGTTGAAAAAAATGATCTGGCAGAAGTGACCCATTTAAGTGATTACAAACAAACGACTGTTAATTTTAAAGATGTGGTTGGCCTTGAAGAAGTAAAAGAACAAATTACCAAGCGTATTATCCTGCCCTTTCAAAAGCCGTCATTTTTTCAAAAATTTAAAAAGAAAATCGGTGGGGGCGTGTTGCTTTATGGTCCACCGGGCTGTGGTAAAACTTTGATTGCACGCGCTACTGCCGGACAATGCAATGCCAGTTTTTATAACATCCAGGCAGCTGATGTACTGGATATGTACATTGGCGAATCCGAGCAAAAACTACGTGCCATTTTTGAAAAAGCACGCACAGATAAACCCTGTATTTTATTTTTTGATGAACTCGAAGCATTGGCAGGCAAGCGCGAACATGCGCGCAATTCAAGTACCGCTAACATTGTGAGCCAATTTTTAACTGAACTGGATGGTTACTCACAAGGTAACGATGGAATTTTAATTTTGGCTTCGACCAATGTGCCCTGGTCAGTTGATCCGGCTTTTTTGCGGCCGGGTCGTTTTGATCGTCTCTTTTTTGTGCCACCACCGGACAAACTTGCACGCGCTGCTATATTGCAACATCAAATGCAAGACAGACCACAAGACAATAATATTGATTTTGATGTGATCGCCAGCAAAACCTCAGGTTATTCAGGTGCTGATTTGGCTAATCTGGTTGAAATGGCAGCTGACGAAGCGATTGATAGTTCAATTGCACAAGGTCGTGAAGTTGGCATTTCATTTGATCATTTTCGTGAGGCGCTGACACAAAGTCGCAACTCTACCAGTGAATGGTTAACCACAGCACGCAATTATGCGCGTTACGCGAATGACGGCGGTCGCTATGATGATGTTTTGGAATTTTTGAATAAACACGGAAAATAATCATGAGCCAGTATTCAATTATTGATGAGCCCAAACAACATCAACTCAATGCATTGATTTTAAGCCCTGTCATTATCTTATTTGCCAGTATTTTGGTTCCCATGTTTATTACATTGCCTTATCTGGGTCGAATCTGGATGCCCGCTGTTTGGTTGATTTTCAATAGTATACTATTGAAAAGTGCGTCAAGATTTAAAGAAATTTCTGTTTCCCTGCTAGCAGTTTTTTTATGGTTTTTGATTGTTTACGGCGGCTCTGATTTTATTTATACCTACTTTGAACCCGGTGGCCTTAAAAAAGCAGCGCCTTATCTTCGTATTTGTTCGCAAGCAGCATTTTATTTTTGTTTGATGTATGTGGTGGCTTTGCAATCAACTTCATACGCACTTTATGAATACATGACTAAACGGCCATAATTATGTTTGAGTATCAATTAGAAAGAGCTTGGTCACTTTATCATAGCGGTCAATACACACCAGCAATTGATCAGTTAAAAAATCTTTTGGGGCAAGACCCCAACCACGCCGAATCACACGGATTGTTGGCCGCCTGTTTGTTAGGTGACAAACGTTTGCATGCCGCCGAATATGAATTACATATCGCTTTGCAACAAGATCCCATGAAGCCATTTTTATTTTTGATTCAGTCAAAAATATTCTTATACAAACGTCAATTCAATAAGGCATTGGAATCTTGTGATCATGCCCTTTCGATCGCCCCCACCTATGTTGACGCTCTGCTTGAAAAAGCGGGTATTTATTTGTTGCAAGATAATTTTGATAAAGCACAAGCCAGCATAGAACAGACAGCGAGTATTGCACCGGATCATGCAGGGATCAGTATTGCATTGGCACATTTGCATCTGGCAAGGGGCGACTATCAACAAGCAGCAATATTTGCACGCGAAGCCTTACAACAAAATGCACAAAGTGAATCAGCCAATTTATTAATGGGCAGAATTCAACTGGCTCAGGGCAATTTACCTGATGCAGAATATCACGCAAAATTTGTCATTATGAACTCTCCCAATTCGGAAGAAGCCCTCGCACTTTTGGCGAATATCAAAGCACGCAAAAACTGGTTTCTTGGCCTTTGGTGGCGATTCAACAACAAACTGGTCAATATGTCGCAACTCCGACAAGTCAGTTATTTGATCTGTGCTTATTTGTTTTTTAACTTGCTATCACAAATTGTTGAAGACATAGGTTACCCGCGCACATCAAGCTTGATTGGTTATGCCTGGTTAGCCTTGGTCATTTATTCCTGGGTCGCTATTCCTATCTATATGAAAATGCTAAAAAAGGAATTACAGCGTTTTCAATTTAATCGGGATTTTTAAGCTTAATGAAAACTTTTATTTTTTTCATAGCAATAAACCTTTTTTCATTGGCCTGGGCAGATGCGCCATTTTCGATAAAAGAGAATTTATTTGACTACACACAACCCATGACTCTGGGCTTATCCAAACCACCAGGAATTCAATACTCAACGGTTTTTAAAGCAGTTGAGGGAAAAGCACAATACAACCATGGAGCCGTTTTATTTCCATTTAAAGGCAAGTTGTTTATTCAGTGGCAAAGCTCAGTACAGGATGAGGATGCAGAAGAAACGCAAATATTATTTAGCTTGAGTAAAAATGGAAAGAAATGGCGGCCTGCAAAAACATTGGTTGCCGCAAGAAAAGATTTTATTGTCACTAACGGCGGTTGGTGGAGCGATGGTAAAACATTAATTGCTTATATTAATGTGTGGCCTAAAGGCATGAGCCCCAAAGCGGGTTATGTTGAATACATCTCCAGTCGTGACGGAAAACACTGGTCGTCGCCACAACGATTGCTAAATGCTGATGGCAGCCACGTAAACGGCATTATCGAGCAAGATCTGAAATCTTTACCCGATGGCAGAATTGTCACCGCAGTTCATCAGCAACCTGGGCTCATTGCAAAACCTTATTACACTGATGATCCATTGGCGATTAGTGGTTGGGTTCAAGGTGACATGAAAAATTTAGCGCATCAACCCGGTATTAGTCGCGAACTGGAACCCAGTTGGTTTTTAAATAAAAA
>CAZICR010000276.1:0-4869 GCA_964537795.1 uncultured Cellvibrionaceae bacterium
CCTTGGCAAGGGGGAGGAACTTGTCCCCTCCCCTGGCAAGGGGAGGGTTAGGGTGGGGTCATGTTCTTCAACTCACACTTTTTGAATTACAAAAATATTCAATTTAAACTTCAACCTGTTCCCTCTATCTTGATGGGAGAGGGCTAGGGAGAGGGTGTTTTTCATTTCTTCAACGACGCGATATAACTCCGCCATCCACCAAAACCCGTAATATCTGTTGCACCTTTCACAGCGGCGCCTTCACAAATAAATCCTTTCACTTCTCGTCCATCACACAGAGTTAAAGTGCCTATTCCCAACGGAGCAGGAATTAATGCAACGAAACTTCCAAAATCGGTTAAAGGCACATCCCACAATTCCACAATAATTTCTGCACCATCATTTTCAGTACGAATTAATCCAGGCTTAGGCGGAGTGGTATTGGGCAATGCAAACAAACGATAATTTTTTGCAGTGAATGTGCTTTCAACAAAAACTGCTTTGCGTTCTTGTAATTGTGTATTGAGTGGCATGCCGGTGAGATGCGCACCGACAACTGCTAGGCGAACATAACCCGCTGGTGCAGATTTTTTTTCAATCAACGCGGGAATGGATTTCTGTGTTGCGCCTAAACGTAACGACAAACTGCTATGCCATTTTTTTCCGAATGCAGCCAATGCAGAATCTTGCCAGGCTGGTGCAATCAAAGTGATACCAAATGGCAAAGCGTCTGTACGAATGGTTGCAGGCAAAGCCAATGCAGAACAATCGGCTAAATTGACGAAATTAGTGTAAGTCCCTAACTGACTATTCACTTGAATTGGATCAGTCATCACTTGTGCAATAGTTGGATGACGGGGTGCAGTGGGAACTAACAAGGCATCTACATCACTCATCAAGAGTTGAATTTCACGCGCCAATTCAACGCGACGATATTCAGCGGAATAAGCATCGGTTGCAGAAAAGTTTTTGGCTTTTTCAATAATGCTGCGCACAACGTCATTCATATCCGCCGCGTTGGTTTGCATAAAATCGGCAATCGCTGCATGACGTTCGGCAACCCAAGGGCCGCCATAAAGTAGTTGCGCAAGAGTGAACATGGGAGTGAAATCCATTTCAACCAATTGCACATTCATGCTGCGCATTTTTTCCAATGTCAGCAGCCAAGCTGCTTTGGCTTTTTCATCACCAAACCACTCCGGCGATGCAGGAATCGCAAAGCGAGGCTTATCTGAAAAATAACGGGGTATTTGTGTTTTGCGCGAATAACCATCCGCCGAATCAAAACCTTCAATTAATGATGCAACTGTTTCAGCATCACCCACTGTGAGTGAAAAAATTGAAACACAATCCAGACTTTTACAAGCAGGCACTACGCCTTTAATACTGAATCGACCTTTAGTGGGTTTTAATCCGACAATATTATTAAAGCCGGCAGGTACTCGACCTGAACCTGCTGTGTCTGTACCCAAACTAAAAGGAACTATGCCTCTCGCCACCAAGGTCGCCGAACCCGAACTGGAACCACCAGAAACAAAATCAGAATTAAAAGAATTGGGCACAGCACCGTATGGTGAACGTGTGCCCACAAGGCCAGTAGCAAATTGATCAAGATTAGTTTTACCCAACACAATAGCACCCGCTTTTTTCAAAGCAGCAACCACTGTGGCGTCTTTTTCCGGAACAAAAGTAAATGCGGGACAAGCAGCTGTAGTAGGAACGGCTGCTACATCAATATTATCTTTGACAGCAAAAGGAACACCGTACAAAGGTAAATCGATTGAATTTTCTATTGCATCCAAACAAGCGAGCTGCTGATCAATTTCACTGGCGGAGAGCAAATAGATCCAAGCATTATCATCCACTGACAGATTTTCACGAAGCAAATGCAAGGCAGTGCGTGGAGTTAATTTCCCACTACGATAAGCCTCAAGCCACTCCTGAATTGTCCAACCCAAAGATTCTGTCATGCCACAATTTCCTGACCTGTATTTATTGAATTCATTCTTGGATACAAGATTGTTTTACAAGAAATTGCAGTAAGCGTGCCAGAAGAAGTGGGAGTGCATTTTTAGATATAAATCGAATGGAAAAACAAATGGAATCAATTGATTAACTTTTTTAGAAACCATCTAGTATTTAAATAAAACCAAGATATCCATTAAATTTCGCGCTGTTATTGAACAAAATACTTATTGAATAGCACCAAAGCAGTGCCTCAATAATATCTTTGAGAGACCCCATAAAAAATGGCAACCGAAGTTGCCATTTTTGTTATCAGGTCGAGGACTCATTTTGAGGCCTAAAAAAGCTGATTTTATCTTCAAAAAATTTCTCTCTTAATTTTTTAAAATTAAAAGAAACTAGGATCTAATAATTCATCACAACCTTTGGAGCGCTTAGTAAATGCTACTCAACTCCGCATTGATGAATTGTGTAGTTACCATCCTTTATTAAATTGTATGAGCAAGGGTAACAAGAACCAAATGCACCCACCCCCGGATCGCGCCAGTAAGTTTTAGCCAATACTCGCCCTGAATTACCAGACACTGTACAAAGCGACGGCTTAGGGTTGTTAGGTATATTAGACACATAAATATCAACAGAAGACTGAGGCCGGGTGCCAACCTTTCCTGAAGCAACCCACCAACCATCAAATGCTTTCTGTATAGGCACATAACCATCAGACATATATTTATCAAATGACACAGTATCTTTTCTAAACAACTCCAATATCCCGCTAATGTTATCCTTTAAATGACTCGCGAGTTGAGCATTCGAAAGCCCGCAGCTAGCTTCAGTTGTAAGATAATTATTGCCTAAAGGATCATAGATGGTATACGGACAAAGATATCTTCTAGGTAACCCTTTAATTACTGAAATCTCAATTGGTTTTGAGTTCATCGCGAAACTAAAAATCTTTTTTGCTGAGGTTTCATCCCTCACCCAAGCAACGTCATTGGTAATGGAGCTTCTAAATTGATCTTTCCAGCCCTCCAAAGAACCTACGTACGCATTATTGATATAAGTTAATCCATCATCCACCATATAATTAGCGACCCTCAAAAACTCTTCTTTTGATCTTTGTGCAATAAAATCTTCTGAAAAGCTCGGAAAGCTAACATAGTTTAGTATGGCAATTTTCTGCCTTTCGATTTCCATGTGCAGGGACGAAACCAACAGATACAAATGTGCATTTTCAATAGTTTTTTCTGGCTTTTGTTGAAGCCTCTTTTTAATTTCAGACGCCGCAAATGACAAGTCCAACATAGTCACATAAGACGCTTTTTGCGTCTCCAAAGAATATAAATTGTATATATTTAACTGCTGAATAATTGTCTGTAACTTTGCCTCAGTGTCATCTTGATAGGATTGGTCAACGGCATTAATAATATCTTTTTTAGCACTGTCAATTGCAGTCAATAGAATTTTTAGCATAACCTGACTTTCACTGGGCTTATTGCTTCCAGAAGTAGCAATCCTGATAAAAAATGAGATATATGGCATAGCATCAACTAACGACTTGATAGCTTCATTGGTTGGCGCAGACGATCCAAACATTTCCTCCGCCAAGCTCTGAAATAGCGGTTTAAAAACTTCATCTCTAAAATATTCATTCACTTCCTTTTTTATTTCTGGATCACGCATCGTTTGCTGCTGATCAAACACCCATTTTGATGTTTTTTTGATATAACTGGAAAAATCAGCGGCATTTGAAACACTGGAAAAAAGAATAATGAAACACAATAAAAAAACATTAACTCTTCTCATAAAAACTCCTTATATTTAAAAATCAAAGAAAATCGAATCATGGATACTACAGAGTGAAAAAAACTATAAAACTATTTCTTTAAAAAGCCCCTTAAACATTCATTTCATTAAATTGAAAAAGCATACCTGTGATTGCTTTTTCAATTATCGATTTTAAATATAAGTAATTTTTTTCGATATGGAATTTGACGACAAACCTATGTTTATTGAAGAATAAAAAAAGCAAGCCGAAGCTTGCTTTTTTATTTTCCAATTCTAAATTGAAATTACATGATTGGTAAAGACAAGTTCACAATAAAATTGATTTCGTCATCAACATCTCCATCATGATCATCGACAATTTTGCCTAAAGTAAAACTCAATTTATCGTTAAACTTCCAAGTAGCATCCAAGTGAGAAATGCCATCTACTACATCAGCGTCATCCATATGCTGGCCATATTTAAACGCAAATTTTTCAAACAATAATTCAATAGTCATGTAGCTGTAATCTTCATCACCCAAAGGGGCATGATCAGCAACAACTGCATCAAAATATGTAACTTTCAATGGACCATAACCAATAGTAGGTAGTAATTCTACATATTCAAAAGGTTTTACAGCTGATGGATCTTCATCTGTAACGTGTTCACCCAAAGTAGGATAAATATAAGAAACAACACTTAAACCATAGGTAAAGTCACCAACCTTACCTGAATAACCCGCATAAAGGTCGTATTCTGTACCGCCCAAACCATCAGCCGCTGCACTGTCACCAGAGCTAGTCCAAATCCCAGCCACAAAACCATTACCGCTCACGTTTACGTCGGCAGATATAGCGGCACCGCCACCCAAATCAAAACCTCTCCAGTAATACATGTTGGAAGCACCAACAGACGCCGCAACTTCAGCATGAGCAGCAGGAACAGCGAGGCCAGCAAAAGCAGACAGAGCTACAGCACTAGCAACCAATTTTTGTTTCATCTTCATGAGTTCTTCCTCTACGTTGGAATTTACTAAGTATTTGGTATTTTTGAGGCAGCTACTGCTTTATCACATTAGCTTGATCACACTTTTGCAGTTACCAAGCCAACTTTAATTTTCTTTTGAAATTCATGGAGTTAATAGTTGGATACAAGAT
>CAZICR010000277.1:0-4859 GCA_964537795.1 uncultured Cellvibrionaceae bacterium
AAAATATTTCTGTTTTCAGAGACCGGAGATTCCTATCGCTAGATTCGGACCGAATTAACACAGCTTTCATAAGGATGTTTATGGCCAATAGAAGTAGCGGATAAATTCCTTTTAACAATCCGAAAATTAAAGACTTCTACTTAGCACCCCTAATACCCCAACTCAATAGAAACCTCAGGCGCAGAAACAACAACCCCAGCCAACACAGCTGAAATAATCACAATCAACAATAATGCAATCCAAGGCGACGCAGACTTAACAGGATTTATATCGCTGTGATCGTCCGCAGGTTTTTTTCCAGTGATCATGGGTTTGATTAAATTGTCGCGCTTGATGATTAAGTAAAAAAAAACAGCAAGAACGTGTAGGACTACTGCGGCAAAAATCCAGTAAAAAAGATCTTGATGGATTCCGGTAAGCCATAAACTGATTTCGTGGGATACGTAACCGTAGAGAGGGCCTGCGTTGAAAATTTCATCGTTGGAAAATAATCCGGTTATGGCTTGAACCAATAAAGTTGCCAATAACAGTAATACCATCCAAGCGCCCAAGGGATTATGGCCTTGGTAGGTTTTTGATTTGCCTTTTACAAGATTTTGTAGATAACGAATTGTTTCTTTTGGGTTTGGAATGAAATTGATAAAGCGGGAATGATGAGCGCCAATGAAGCCCCAACATAAACGAAACGCCAATAAAATAATGACGAAGTAACCTGACCAGAGATGATACACAAAATAACTTATGCCGAGTAAATTGGAAAAATAAGCAGCGGCAAACGAAATCACCAACAACCAATGAAAAGCTCTTGTTGGAAGATCCCACACATTAACTTCAGGTGGATTTTTTTGAGGTTGATTTGTAGATTTATCTTGATTCATCACAATTCCGGAATGACAAATACCAACACAACTTCCTTGTTATGATTGACTTATTTTTGAATCATTATTTATGCTTGAAATCATCGTGACAACTTTTGCAACTACCGCCTAACGCTTTCGCAGCAGTCATAAATGCTTCTGAAGCGGTGGTTTCTGTGGCCGCAATTTTGGCCAAGGCGCGCGCGTTGTTTTCGAAATCTTTCATTTGTTTATCGAAATCTGCTTTCTTTTTCCAGATATCTGCTTTGGATTTGGTTGCAGGCTCACCCAAATTAGAGCTTTCCGGAAATGTGCCATCCAACAATTCACTGAGGAAAGCAACTCGCTCTGCACGTTTTTTGATTTCGGCCTGATTGTAAGTTGCCTTACCCTGAATTACATCGCCAATGGGTTTGAAATTGTTAGCGATCAATGTAAATGCTGCTTTACGTACAGCGATTGACTGTTTAGCTGCATCATCGGCTATTGCCAGTGGGGATGCAGACAATACCAATACCGCGGCAGCGACTAATGCTTGTATAGACTTCATAGTGATCTTTCTCCGATGTGATTTTTTAGTGGTGCCCAATATTAATTCTTTAGTAGCATGCTTGGCTATGCCTGATACCCAACAAATATCGTCCTAATCACAAATTTCAATAGCCGCTGAAGACAAAACACAATAAATGATAAGACAAGCTAAAGAATATTTACCAGGATTCGTCGCATTGGTGCTGACAAGCGTCTTGTTAGTCGTACCCAATCGATTTACCGACTTGTCCTTTTCTGCTTTCTGGATTTTTCCCGGCGAGCTTCCCCTGATGCTACTGGTATTGTTAATACCCGGTTCTTGTGGGTTTTTACTGCGCTGGTTGATTGCCTTGCTGCTGGCACTGGGGATGATTCTTAAAGCTGCCGATATAGGAACCTTTCAGGTTTTTGCGCGCCCATTTAATCCAGTGTTCGATTTTTATTTTATTACCAATGGTCTGAATTTATTGGATGGCTCACTGGGTAAAACAAAAGCAGCTGTTATTGCATTTCTATTATTAGTACTGCTAGCCGCCATTGTATGGATTGCATTTTGGTTATTGGGAAAATTGCAATTACTTCTATTAAAAAATCCACGAATATCCCTGAGAGCATCCGCCGCCTTACTGATGATATGGGTGGTGTTATTTTTTTCAGGGTGGAACAAAGCATCGCTGCCTTTTTATCAACATTGGCACTCGCACACCAATGAGATAATCACTGCGCTTAGTGATTTAAAAAACTTCCGCAGCCAAATAGAAAATTATCCGCAAATACAGCATCCATCTGATTCATTGTTTTCGCGATTAAAAGGTAAAGATGTGTTAGTGATATTTGTAGAATCTTATGGTCGTACTTTATTGGATAAGCCGGAATTTTCTGAACATATTCGTCCACTACTCCAAAACATCAGCGATCAACTTTCTGCCAAAGGATTTATGCAACGCAGCAGTTATTTAACTTCACCCACACAGGGTGGTTTGAGTTGGTTAGCGCACGGCACCGCCATGTCCGGTTTATGGATTGACAATCAAATTCGCTACAACAATTTAATGATCAGCCAGCAACCAACACTCAATCGACTATTCAAGCAGGCAGGATGGCGCACACTGGCTGTTATGCCCGCCATTACCATGGCATGGCCAGAAGGAAATTTTTACGGCTACGACTACATTTATCAGGCTGATAATTTGGGCTACCAAGGCAAACCTTTTAATTGGGTGACCATGCCTGATCAATACACACTTTTCAGTTTGCAAACACGTGAATTAGAGAAAAAATCGCGCGCGCCTATAATGGCAGAAATCGCCTTAATTTCTTCACATGCACCCTGGACACCTGTGCCTCATTTGGTGGATTGGAATCAGGTTGGCAACGGAGAAATTTTTAATGCTCAAGCCAGCAGTGGCGACAGTCCTGAAAAAGTCTGGCAGGACAATGATCGCATTCGTTTGCAGTACCGTTTATCGATTGAATATGCGTTGCAAACACTTGCCTCTTTTATCGAAAATTATGGCAACAAAAATACTGTGATACTAGCGTTGGGCGACCACCAACCTGCCCCTTTGGTTACAGGTGCTGATAATAATCGTGATGTGCCGGTGCATTTTATTAGCGCGGATACAGAAATTATTGAATCCATAAACGATTGGCAATGGACGACAGGTTTAATTCCCGATGACGAGAATTCTGTGATGCCCATGAGTGAATTGAAAAACCAATGGATTAAAACTTTTTCGAAATAAAAAAACTTAAATCGGCAATGCCAGTAAATCCCAATGACCAATCATGCATTTTCCTGTAGCTGCATGAGCAAGACGATAATTTTTCCATTCGGCCAATCCTTTTTGTAAATCCTGATCATCACTTTGCCCCACAGCCGCTGCAATTCCCTGAATTAACTCCCGCACAAGAGTGTCGTGCTCTGCATCCAAATGCCAAGGGCTGGGGTGTGTCAAAACTCTATAACCTTTTTTTGCCAATACTTTTTTCAGATATTCGGTAGCACCCGGTCCCAGTGCCGGACCAAAACCTTTATCGCGCAACTGATCGCGATTAAACGCTTGCAACACTTTTTCATCGAGTGGATGTGCAGGGTGCCATTTTGTGGTGCCGTCATAATTAAGCGCGGCATAAAAAGCCATGGATTGTGCATTCACTCGCGAAAGCAAGTCGTCAATAAAATTGGCTGATACTAAATCAAATAAAGCAGAGGCCGTAATAATCTGCACCTGATTCAAAGGTAATTCTGCAACTGTCGTTAAATCAGCCTGACAAGTTTTAATTGAATAATCTTGTTGGTGGCGACGCAAAGCTTCATCAAGCAAAACTGCATCCAGATCAACCAGACACCAGGATAATTTTTGCATCAGGTCATGACTAACCACCTGACTGAAGGCTCGCAAGGTTGACCCTGTACCGGCTCCCAGATCTACCACCGAAAAATTTATTGAATCAGATTGAGACAGCCAGGATAATAATTCCTGCACCAGGAATTTATCTCGCGCAGCAAAATCGGCGGGTTCACGTAAATCCAACCATGCAACTGAAAAACTGCACATAAATTTTTTACCTTAAGCTTCATGAATGATTGGAATTGATTAACCGCTGAATTAATTGATCTACACAACTCGCTGTGTCCTGCCAACGCGGCAAAGTTGCAGCCGCATTTCTTGCACCGGTTTGCAGTTGTGCGCGCAATTCAGAATTCTCAAGTAATGATCGCAAAACCAAGGCCAATGCATGGCTATCAGCAGGCGGCACCAAGAATCCCGCTGTATCAGGAACTACATCAGGTACTGCGCCCGCGCGAGCAGCGACAATCGGTAAACCAAATGACAAGGCTTCTGCGAAAGCCATTCCATAACCTTCAAACAAAGACGGCAACACAAACAAATCTGCCTGCACATATTCACTGGCGACATCGACGCAATTACCCAAAAACAAAATGCGTTTTTGCAAACCGTAATTCGCGATTTGTTGCGTTAATTCCTCTACCCACTGTGGATCAAAATTTGTCCCACCCACAAATCGCGCTGTCCATTCAAGATCCTGCAATTCTGCAAGCGCATCAATTAAAAAATTGTGACCCTTGCGTCGGGTAATACTGGCAATAGTTAATAAAACTGGTGGATTACCCAAGCAGGGGGCAAAACCTTGTATTCGGGTTCCCGGTAATGCCAGAGTAATATTTTTAGCAGGAATAGAAAATTTTTCGCGCACAATATTGGCAGTGGTTTTACTGGTGACTATCACTGCAGCTGACAATAACAAGGCACGTTTTTCAGATTGGAAAAATTCTTCTGCTTGCAGCGCATTCAATCCAGTCTCCAACATCAAGGGGTGATGGCAGAGTGCAATAATTCGCAAGCGCGACGCTTCCATTTCAGCAATACTATCCAACACGCCCCAGGCAAGCCCATCAACAATTACCAGGGCGCCATCCGGCAATCCAGCAAATTGTTTTGCTGC
>CAZICR010000278.1:0-4838 GCA_964537795.1 uncultured Cellvibrionaceae bacterium
AATTCTACTGATTGCAATCCGGCAATTATCTTGGCTTCTTTTAATATCTTGATGGTTTCCGGATAAGGATGGCCAATAGCAATCGCGCTGCCTCTGGTTTTAGCTATATCGATCGCTAACAACAGCTGCTTTTTAATATGCATGCTATCGCGCTTATCATCCAAAAAAACATCTCGTTTACGACTGGGTAACTGGTGGATTTCAGCCTGATTCAATGCCTGGGTTTTAGCGGTGGTTCGGCTATCGACAAAATAAAGATTGTGCAGTTTCAGGTAACTCATCAGCCAACCCATTATTTGCGCATTTTGGGTTAATTGGCTGCCCATATGATTATTCACCCCTTTTACATGCGGAATGTCAGCCAGATCCTTATTGAGCACATCAATTAATGCGTGTTGTGCAATGTTGTTGGTTAGTGCGCCTGGCCCTAAAGGCATATTGCGTTCATTGCTCATGGGAGCGTGCAACATAATTTCCTTTCCATTTTTATGTGCAATTTCTGCCAGATTGGCTCCATGAGGTGTAAATGGTAATACCGCCAGTGTGACTTTAAATGGAAGTTCGGCAACAGACAGGCCATTTTTTTTGTTGTAACCAATATCATCAATAATGATGGCTAATTTGGCTGTTTGTGACCAGGTAATTGTGGGCAAACATAAAACAATTAACAACAAACAATAGGTAAAACAATAATCAATTCTGAAAATAGTTAACTGTCTTTTTTGTACGCCCGTATGCTTCATTGAGAATTGATATGGTTGTTTTTTGCAGCATTATCAGTTGATGAATTAATTCGCGGCATTAATACCTGTAAGCCTTTGAGTAGATTCAGCGCTTCTTGCAATTGATTATCTTCTTTTAATAATTGCAAATTTGAAATACGTTTTTCACGACGACTGGCACTGTTACTTTCAGTATCTTTATTAGCATTATTTAAATGGTTGTTAAAGTCAGCTTCGGTTGATTGATT
Source organism: uncultured Cellvibrionaceae bacterium (assembly GCA_964537795.1). Lineage (GTDB taxonomy): Bacteria > Pseudomonadota > Gammaproteobacteria > Pseudomonadales > Cellvibrionaceae > Cellvibrio. The sequence goes on from CAZICR010000278.1 coordinate 971, forward strand.
AATGCCTTCGATACGTGTCAGGTAAGCTTTTTCGATGACGACATCAGGGACTATGCCTTGTGCCTGTATGGATCTGCCCAGCGGTGTGTAATAAAGTGCGGTGGTCAGTTTGAGTGCGTGATTATGACTAACCGCCGCTACTGTTTGCACAGAACCTTTTCCAAAACTGCGAGTACCTACTAATACGGCGCGTCTGTGATCCTGTAGTGCGCCCGCCACAATTTCTGATGCGGACGCGGATCCGTCATTAATTAATACTACCAATGGTAAACCAAACGTATCATCACCTAATTCTGCTTGATAATTAATATTGCTGTTGGTTAAGCGTCCTTGGGTAAATACGATCAAACCTCCATCCAAAAAGCTATCGGCGACAGAAATAGCGGCGCCTAATTCGCCACCTGGATTATTGCGTAAATCCAAAACTATGCCTTTTGTTTGAGGATTATTGTTTAAATAATTATTCATTATTTTTTGTAAATCAGTACCGGTATTCGATTGAAAATTTGTAATGCGAAGATATAAAAAATCATCTTCCAGTGTGCGATGACGAACACTTTTAATTTTAATAATCTCACGTGTTAGTGAAAAATCGAGTGGATCTTCAAGGTCATTACGAAAAATTGTAAGGTTGACTTGGGTGTTTTTATCACCGCGCAACAAGCGTGTTACCTGGGTAATACTCAGGCCTTTGACCGGTCTATCATCGACTCTGATAATACGGTCGCCGGATTGAATTCCTGCCTTGCTTGCAGGGCTGTCATCTATGGGAGATATCACGGTAATAAAACCGGATTTGAGACCTACTTCAAGACCAATACCAGCGAATTCTCCGGTGATGGAGTTTTGTAAATCGGCAAATTCATTTTTATCAAGATAAGCTGAATGAGGATCAAGCTCGGAGATCATGCCTTTAATGGCATAATTCATTAGTTCTTCATCGCCAATTTCTTCAACATAGGATTTTTTAACCTGTGTATAGGCTTGGGTAAATCTTTCAAGTTCACTTTCCGAAATGCCGGAATTTTTTTCGTCTGCAAAACAACAAGCCGCAACAAACAAATAACCAATAGCAACGCTATAATTTACACGCATAAATTTCTCGAGATTAACCTGGTGCTAGCCAGGTGCTGGGATCAACGGGTTTGCCGTCGCGTCGAATTTCAAAATAAACACCATTTGTTGATTGGCCACCGGAATTACCAACAATAGCGATTGATTCACCGGCTATTACCGGGTCACCGGCTTTTTTTAACAATCGTTGATTGTGTGCATAGAGGGATAAAAATCCTTCACCGTGATCAATAATAATTAATAATCCATGACCTCCAAAATAATCGGAAAACACTACACGGCCGTGATGAACTGCAATGACTTTATTACCAGAATTTCCGGCAATGTAAGCGCCATTCCAATTGAGTTGACCTGCAATTCTCGGGCTGCCAAAGCGGTGAATAATTTTACCTTGTGTAGGCCATGGCAACTTCCCTTTGCGAATAGAAAATTTTTCGCCGCCTTTAGGCAGGGGTACATAGTCGGGCGATTTTAATGCACCACTTGAAGCAATTTTGCGCGTAACACGACTCAAAAGAACTTGCAGTTTTTGTCTATCCTCATTAAGTTGCTGTAATTCCTGTTGTTTGTTTTTAATTTGTGAATTAACTTTGTTCAGTGCAGTCTGCCGTTCTTTATGTGCGCTGCTTAGGGCATTTCTTTGTTGATCCAACTGCATGTGCATGGATGCCAGTTGTAAAGTTTTTTTTTCAATATCCGGTGTTATGGTATCTATTCTGGAAATGGTATGGCGATAATTTTCGACTTTTTTTTGTTGAGCCATCATGAAATAACCATGATATGTCATTAAGCGCGACACTTTGTCGGGAGATTCCTGATTTAATAATAATTTGATATCACTTTGCTGGCCTAACTTATAAGCCGCCAATATCTGTGCAGATATTTTTTCCTGTTGGGTGTTGCGTTGTTTTTCCAGTTGGTTGCGTTCCTGTTTAAGGTTGTTCAAATCCTGGTTTTGCTGGTCAAGTTCTTTTTTGATGTCCTCCGCTTTTTTCTCCAATTCATTAATTTGTGTTTCGGATTTTTCAAGATCCTTTTGCAAGCCAGAGCGCGCGCCTTGCACTGACTTTAATTCCTTTTGCAGGGCAGCAATTTCTTTTTGCAGTTTTTCCATATCAGCTTTTTCATCGGCGTGAGCGGCGTCGATGAAAATGAATACCAATAATAGGAAAATAATTTTTTTCATTAAAGCGTCGATGTAAAAATTAAGAGTGAATGACTTATCAAAAAATTTATGTGGAGACTCCCTGTGACCACCTTGGGTAGACACGAGGGGTTGCTCCTGCAAAATTAAAACAATGTAATTAAATTACGACCCGTCATTTCTTTGGGTTGCGATATATTCATCAAGTGCAACATGGTTGGTGCAACATCTGCCAGTGATCCACCTTGAGCCATTGATGCGTTACGTCGACTGAAGAAAATAAACGGTACTGGCAAGGTGGAGTGTTGTGTATGAGGCTGCCCTGTTGCTTCATCAAACATTTCTTCAACATTGCCATGGTCTGCTGTAATTAAAGCCTCGCCACCGACTTTGTCAACAGCGGCCAGAACTTTGCCCAAAGCAATATCAACAGCCTCTACCGCCTTTACTGCTGCATCGAATAATCCTGAGTGTCCCACCATGTCACAGTTGGCATAGTTACAAATAATGGCGTCATACTTTCCTGACTCGATAGCGGCAACTAATTTTTCAGTCACTTCAGGCGCACTCATCTCCGGTTGTAAATCATAAGTGGCTACTTGAGGTGATGGCACCAAGATACGATCTTCGCCGGCATAAACCACTTCATTACCTGCATTAAAAAAGAAGGTCACATGAGCATATTTTTCAGTTTCGGCAATACGCAGTTGGGTTTTGCCAATAGAGGATAAGTATTCGCCGAATGAATTGGTTAAATCCTCTGGCGGAAAAGCAATGGGTGCTTTGATGCTCGATGCGTATTCTGTCGTTTGTACAAATTTTGCAATGTGTGGATGTAATTCACCACGATCAAAGCCGGAAAAATTTTCATCAATTAATGCATTGGTAATTTCGCGCGCACGATCAGGGCGGAAGTTCATAAAAATTACCGAATCACCATCGTTAATTGTAGCGACTTCTTCGTCTTCGGCGCAGATCACAGTGGCTTTGACAAACTCATCATTTTCACCGCGTTCGTAAGCCGCTTTTAATCCATCAAGCGCTGTCAGTGCATCAAAATCGGCGTCGCCTGTCACCATAACATCATAAGCTGTTTTAACTCTATCCCAGCGATTATCGCGATCCAATGCAAAGTAACGTCCTACAATAGAAGCAATTCGGCCAACACCCACTTCTTTAAAAATTGCATCCGCCTTTGCTAAAGAAGCTTCTGCGCTGCGCGGTGCTGTATCGCGCCCATCTAAAAATGCGTGTAAATAAATTTCTTTAGCGCCGCGTTGCGCAACCATTTTGATCATGGTGTAAATATGCTCCTGATGACTGTGCACGCCACCATCAGAAAGCAATCCTAAAATATGTACAGCTTTGTTGGTTTTAATTGCATTATCAATTGCATCGACATAAACCGGATTGGTAAAAAAGTCACCATCGCTGATGGCTTTATTGATGCGCGTAAAACTTTGATAAACTACTCGGCCCGCTCCGATAGTCATGTGACCCACTTCAGAGTTACCCATTTGTCCTTCCGGTAAACCCACGGCCATACCGGAGGTTTCAATCAGGCTATGCGGACGCTTCCAAAGCTGATCGTAAACGGGTGTGTTGGCGGCACGGACGGCGTTGTATTGGGTTTTTTCGGAAAATCCATAG
>CAZICR010000279.1:0-4835 GCA_964537795.1 uncultured Cellvibrionaceae bacterium
GTTCCAAACTAAACGCCAGACCAACGAAAACGCCAGCTTAATCTGGCGTTTTTTATTTGGTTGGTTGGGTTCTAAAATACATCTTAGTAAAACTGCCGATGGGCGCAGTGAGCATCGACAGGTTGCGCGGGACTATAAAAACAAGCCTTTACCAGTGCAAATCAGTTTTTAAAGGGTATTAAGCTGTCCTTACAGCTATGTTATTTATTGATGATTCTCCTATAATCCAGTCGCCACTCTTCGGAAAATCCGGAATTCAGATGAGTGAAGGCATAAGGCCAATAGGCTTGAAACCCGATCATCAGCAAATGACCCTTTAACCTGATAAGAATCTTTAATGTATAGCCACAATTGTATTCGTAAATTTCTTCGAAATTTCTATTGTTATTTATTCATTACCTGTTTCTCTGCAGCACCGGCTATGGCGCTGGAAAAGCCTATAGCCACTCCATTGGCTTCACCAATCGAAACTGTTAACAGCTTAACTACATCAACAGACAATTTGAAAATGTCTGCGCAATCTTCCTCCTCGATTCGATCGCCCGCAGAAATATTATTCCCTATTCCAATGTTAAACACACCGGAGAAAATTTCACCGCATTATCTTTTGGGTGACGAACTTTTTTTTGTACCGGAATTTGAGAAGTATGTTGCATCCAAAATTGCTCCCAATGTGCCTGCTGTTGCGATTGCGGTTGTCGCCAACGGAGAAATTAAATCCTTAAGGGTTTGGGGTGTTAAAAAAATGGGAAGTAAAGAGAAGGCAACACCGGACAGTATATTTCGTCTCGCATCCGTTTCAAAAACACTGGCATCTACAGCGGCGGCTATATTAGTGAATCAGGGGAAAATTCGTTGGGATACACCGGTGCTGTCGCTATTACCTGGCGTGAAATTTAAAAATAGCCAGTATGGGCAATTACTCACACTGAAACATATTTTGTCGCAATCGACAGGTTTGCCAAAACATGCGGCCAGCAGTTCAATTGAAGCGGACAGCTCCTATAGTGAAGCCGTAAAACGATTACGCAATTCCAGATTTTTATGTGCACCGGGTCGATGCTATGCCTACCAAAATGTCACTTTCAGTTTGGCGGGTGAAATGATGGAAAAAAAATCCGGCGAAACCTTTGAGCAATTTGTAAAACATTATTTATTTGATCCATTGGGAATGAAGAATGCTTCTTATGGATTGAGTGGATATCTGGCATCAGCAAATAGAACAGCGCCGCACATTCGTCGGCGAAAATCCTGGCAAATTGCAGACGTCACCGAAAACTATTATCGAATTGCACCCGCTGCCGGGGCTAATGCCAGTATTGCAGATATGAGTCAATTTTTACTGGCGCAACTCGGGAAACGGCAAGATATATTGCCTGAGCTGGTATTAAACCAGCTGCATACACGCGCCACGGAAAACACGCCTGTGCAAAATCATTATTCGTCGCGACAAGGCGTTTACAACACGGCTTATGGTTTGGGCTGGAGAGTGTTTGATTACGGACCACACAAAAATTTTGTGCATCATGGCGGCTGGGTAAAGGGGTTTCGGTCGGAAATTATTTTCAACCGCGACTTACAAATGGGCATGGTATTTTTAACCAATAGTGAAACCCGTATGGCACGCGATGTTATTTTTAAATTTCTTGACATGCATGAACGCGCATACAAAGCAGCACATCCAAACATAAAATAGATTTATCCGGGGATCAAATGAAACATTATTTTCATCCAAAAACCTGGATGGCCGCGCTGGACGAACTGGATCAGGATAAAGATTCCTATTCCATGCCGCGCACGCACGCATTGCGGCGAACCTTAACTACCCTGGTAGGTGTTTCTATAAGCCTTTTGTTTTTGCACTACGCAAAATATTCATCCAGTTTTTATGTATTTCTATCGATTGTCGAATCTGCTTTTAATTTACCTGGAAATTATTTTTCACAGTTGCTGGATCAAACCCAATGGAAAAAATTAATTGAGTTTGGCTGGTGGACAAGCTGTCATTTGCTGTCATTTGTTTTGTTGCCCTGGATTCTCATACGCTATTTTTTTAAAGAATCAATAATGAATTTCGGTTGGCGTTGGCAGGAAACCCATAAGCACTGGGCAGGTTACGCCTGTTTGCTGATGCCTATTTTGTGTTTTGTGTATATTGCCAGTTTGGGTGACGACTTTGTTCATCATTATCCTTTTTATAAATTGACCAGCCGCAGTTACCTGGATTTTATATTGTGGGAAATCCTTTATTTGACCCAATTTATTTGCTTGGAATTTTTCTTCCGCGGATTTTTTCTGCAAGCCTTAAGACCCGCGCTGGGTGCCAATGCCATCTGGATTATGTGTGTGCCCTATATGATGATTCATTTGCCAAAGTTATGGCCTGAAGCAACCGGGGCAATATTATTTGGGTTTTTTCTGGGCATACTTGCCATGCGCTCCCGTAGTATTTGGGGCGGAATACTGGTTCATGCCGGTGTTGCGCTCAGCATGGATATAGCGGCGATATTAAGAACCAGTGGATTACCCACACAATTTTTTCCCTGATATGACCGCGCGTTTTTCTGAAAACTTGGTCTAGACTTGGTTTAAACGGGATTCGGCAGGAATCGTTAGATGCAAGAAAGGGTTTTATAAAGCATTAAACTTTTGATGCAAAGCACGAAACGACAGCCTGCTATTTCCCAATCGTTATTAACATGGAGTAGAATCCCGTGACTTAACTATTACAAAAAATCTTGCAGGGAATGTTTTAGCATTTGCCGAGTCCAATCCGGCGGTGTGGACAAGTCAAGCGGAAATCCGAATAAGATGTCAATAAACAGTCAACAAGTCATGTCATCCATCAATCTGGGCCAGTTAGAGGCTCGATTAAAACCAGTGTTTCAATTCCTGGCCAAGATCCCATTGGATGTTTGGCAACGAGTTGTGCGTGTTCTTTTGGTTGTTTGGTTGGCATATGTATTGGCCCAAATGATTTGGATGCTCGTTCCCAAACCAACTATTCCACCAGCCAAGGTTGATATGTCTGCGTCAGGCCCACAAGTATCCATGGCGCAATCCAATTCAATTGATATAGACAAACTCAAAACGGCCACGCCTTTTGGCGATGCCGCTGCAGCGCCAGTCGCTGAGGCACAACCTGAAGTGAATATCGACACTCAGGAGGTGACTGATACCCAACTCAATTTGATATTGCGCGGTTTGGTTTACAGTAACGATGAAAAAGTGGCGCGTGCAGTAATAGCGACCAATGACAAGCAAGAGGTATTTGCCGTTGGAGATCCTATCCCGGTTGGCAACAATGTGACTCTTGCAAAAATTCTCGCTGACAGGGTCATTATTAATAACAATGGTAGAAATGAGTCGCTTTGGCTTTTTAAAGATGATCCCAACGCACCGAAAATGACCAGTTTTTCAGCGCCGCCCAATCCCTCTATAGATAATCAACCCATGGGTGCCAGACCGCCGATTGCTTATACTCCGCCGCAAAGTACTGCACCTGCAGGCAATGATATAGCCCAAATGGGCAACACTTTGTCAGATGTAGTGGCGATGAGTATACATAGGGAAAATGGTCAAATTGTTGGTTATAAGATTCGTCCCGGTCGCAACGCCGAAATGTTTAATAGTCTGGGGCTACAACCTGATGACATAGTGACAGCGGTCAACGGGATGCCTTTGAATAATCCGGGCAAAATTATGGAAATTTATCGCAGTATGGGCAGTGCCACCTCAGCAAATTTGCAGATTTTGCGTAATGGCGGCACAGTAAATCTTGATATCTCTCTTAATCGTTAACTGAGGAAGTTCAGTGAAATCTGTTAAATATAAATTGTTATGGATATCGGCATTTGTGGCTGGTTTGATGGCGTCACAAGCATTTGCACAACCTGCCGGTATCCAGCCTGGACAAAATGAACAAGGCGAGCAAGTCTGGTCAGTTAATTTCAATGACACTGATGTTCAGGAAGTCATCAAGATTATTGCTGGCATTACGGGCAAAAGTATCATTATTGACCCTAAGGTACGTGGGCCGATCAAGGTCATTAACACCCGCCCATTGACGGCAAAAGAAGTTTACGAATTGTTCCTCGCTTCACTGGACGTCAATGGATTTACTGCGGTTGAAAGCGGCAATATTGTGCGGATTGTTGCCAACCGCGATGCGCGCAACCTGCCCATTCCAACAGAAACTGATGTCACCAGCAAAGATGACCTTTACATCACCCAGGTTATCCCCCTGAAGTACACCAGTGCCTCGAAAATTCTGGCCGCGATTCGACCACTTTCACCTCAATATGCTCATATGACGGTCTATGAACCCAGTAATGCCATCATCTTGACCGACACCCGTGCCAACGCTGCGCGCATGAGTGAATTGATCAAAAAGCTGGATCGAATCGGTTCGACCAATACCGATATAGTTCCTCTGCGTTATGCCAATGCTACTGACATAGTGGCCATGATAGGCCAGCTTGAAAAGCCGGATCCCGCTCGCGGTATAGCCACTGCACCCCCGGTAATAGTGGCGGATAAACGTACCAATGCGGTGGTTATCAGCGGTGATGACCTCGCCCGCAGACGTATCAAATTGTTAATCGAAGATTTGGACAGACCTCAGGCTCGCAACAGTAATGTACGGGTGGTTTATTTGAACTACGCCAAGGCTGAAGATGTTGCCAAAGTGTTAACCGGAATGATGCAGGGTATAGCACCAAAAGCGGCTGACCCTAATGCACCTAACGCAATCCAACCCAGCGTTCAATCTGATGATGCAACCAACTCGGTATTGATTAGTGCTGACGTAGATACCATGGATAGCCTACTCTCAG
>CAZICR010000280.1:0-4822 GCA_964537795.1 uncultured Cellvibrionaceae bacterium
TATGTGACACCAACGCATTTTGTCCGCGATGACGCAATAAATGATCCATCAACACCAAGGCCATCATAGCTTCAGCAATTGGCGTTGCGCGAATACCAACACAAGGATCATGTCGACCTGTAGTCACCACTTCAACTGGATTACCACGCACATCAACACTGCGACCGGGAATACGTAAACTGGATGTAGGTTTTAATGCGAGATGAGCAATAATATCCTGGCCTGAAGAAATTCCGCCGAGGATTCCACCAGCGTGATTGGATAAAAATCCTTGCGGTGTGATTTCATCGCGATGTTGTGTACCGCGTTGTGCAACTACTGCAAAACCATCACCGATTTCAACACCTTTAACTGCATTGATACTCATTAATGCGTGCGCCAACTCTGCATCCAAACGATCAAAAATCGGTTCACCTAGTCCTGGGGGAATACCGGTTGCAACAACAGAAATTTTTGCACCGACTGAATCGCCATCCTTAATCAAGGCTTGCATATAACTTTCAAGCTCAGGAACTTTACTGGCATCAGGGCAAAAGAAAGCGTTTTGTTCAACTTGATTCCAATCAACCAAATCAATTTTTATCGGGCCAAGTTGTGATAAATAACCACGAATTTCAACACCTAAATGTTCTTTTAAATATTTTTTAGCAACAGCACCAGCAGCAACACGCATCGCTGTTTCACGAGCGGATGATCGACCGCCACCGCGATAATCGCGCACACCGTATTTTTGCATATAGGTGTAATCCGCATGTGCAGGGCGAAAAGTATCTTTGATATCAGAATAATCTTTTGAACGTTGATCGGTATTTTCAATCAATAATCCGATTGGTGTCCCCGTGGTCTTACCTTCAAAAACACCGGATAGAATTTTCACTTGATCTTCTTCACGACGTTGCGTGGTGTAACGTGATTGTCCGGGTTTGCGTCTATCCAGATCAATTTGCAAATCGGCTTCTGTTAATTCCATTCCTGGTGGGCAACCATCAATAATGCAACCCAATGCAGGGCCGTGGCTTTCACCAAAAGTAGTTACTGTAAATAATTTACCGAAGCTATTTCCAGACATAAGCGTCAAAACCTGTAAACAAAAAAGTGGGCGAATTATACGTGAGTTAATCTGCGGATTATAGCCAGTCTTGTGACTTTGCCTGCTTAAGTTCCCAGGCAGAAATGACAAAAACACCATCACCACCACGTTCGAATTTGATCCATTGCAGATTTAATTGTGGATAAGCATCAGCCAAAGCCACCCATGAATTACCAACTTCCACCAACAGTAAACCATCATCTGTTAAATAATTTGCGGCTTCGCGCAACAGACGACGAGTGAAATCCAACCCATCAACACCAGACGCTAATCCAATCGCTGGTTCCGCATGATATTCATCCGGCATATCAGCCAAATCTTCTTCATCCACATAAGGTGGGTTGGATACAATTAAATCGAATTTTTGCCCTTGCAAATTTTCAAAACAATCTGACTGAATGGGAAATACACGATCAAATAAATTGTGATATTGAATATTTTGATCAGCGACTTCCAAGGCTTCGTAAGAGATATCACTTAATTGTACTTCAGCATCTGGAAATGCTACTGCACACGCAATACCTATGCAGCCACTGCCAGTACATAAATCCAGAATACGCTCGGGGGATTTTTTTAACCAAGGACTAAAACGATTTTCAATTAATTCTGCAATCGGCGAACGGGGTACCAAGACACGATCATCCACAAAAAACATCAAACCGGCAAACCACATGCGCCCGGCAATATAAGCAGCGGGGATTCGTTCATTGATACGACGTTGTAAATGATTGACTACTTGAATTTTTTCGTCATGGGTTAATCGTGAATCCAACCAGATATCATCCAATGGCGGATTTAAATGCAACGCATCCAATACCAAGAATTCGGAGTCCTCCCACGCATTGGTTGTGCCATGACCAAAATACAATTCAGCCGCAATAAACTGACTGGCGCCCCAACGAATATAATCGCGAATGGTATTCAGGCTTTCAAAAATGTTTTGATTTGACATTAAATAACCGTTCTGAATTTTTTTCTAAAAATTTTGCCCCCCACCTAACCTCCCCGCTTGCCCTTGGCAACGAGGAGTCCGAGAGGGGGTCATTTATCAACAAAAAACATGGCTATTCTATCCCAATTAATCAGGTAAACTGATAGGCAATTGTTATTTGAGGAAAAAGCCATGCAAGAATATTTCGCAAGCATCATCGATTCCATCGGCGAAGATTTAACCCGCCCCGGATTAATCGATACGCCCAAACGTGCTGCCAAAGCCTTTCAATTTCTAACGCGCGGCTATCAACAAAATATTGATGAAGTGGTTAATGGCGCACTTTTTCCTTCTGATTCCGATGAAATGATCATAGTCAAAGATATTGAACTCTATTCACTTTGCGAACATCACTTGCTACCTTTTATTGGCAAAGCGCATGTAGCTTATATACCGACAGGACATGTACTGGGACTATCCAAAGTCGCGCGCATTGTGGACATGTTCGCCAGACGCCTGCAAATTCAGGAACAGCTCACACTGCAAATCGCACAATCCATTCAGGAAATTACCGGCGCAAAAGGTGTTGGCGTTATCATCGAAGCCAAACACATGTGCATGATGATGCGTGGTGTAGAAAAACAAAACTCTTCCATGAAAACTTCTGCCATGCTGGGCACATTCAGAAGCAATCAGGGAACACGCAATGAGTTTTTGTCTTTGGTGAGGTAATTATTTTTCAACAAAAAATTTCAATGTGGCACTCGTAGGGCGGGTCAAGACCCGCGTGCGCGAAGTGCCAAACATCAAAAATTACCTACGATTAATCCGATTCAACCCATCCAAGGCTGCAATACGATAAGCCTCTGCCATGGTGGGATAATTAAAAATGGTATTCAAAAAATATTGAATTGTATTACCGCCATTTTTTTGATTCATAATCGCTTGGCCAATGTGGACGATTTCAGCCGCTTCAGCACCAAAACAATGAACACCTAAAATTTCCAAAGTGTCTATGTGGAATAATAATTTCAACATGCCCACTTCTTCACCACTGATTTGGCCACGCGCTATATATTTAAATAATCCGCGACCCACTTCGTAAGGAATTTTTGCCTGTGTCAATTCGCGTTCATTTTTTCCAATTGAACTGATTTCCGGCAAAGTATAAATGCCGGTTGGAACATCAGTTACCAATTTACATTCGCTGCCAAATATTCCACCGGTTACTGCCCTGCCCTGGCCATAGGACGCGCTGGCCAAACTGGGTGAACCAATTACATCACCTACGGCATAAATATTGTCGATTTCTGTTTTATAACAAGCATCAACTTTTAAATTACCACGATGATCAGCTTGCAAACCTATAGCAGATAAATTCAAACTATCAGTGTTGCCACTGCGGCCATTACACCAAAGAATGGCGTCAGCGCGTAAGCGTTTTCCTGATTTTAAATGCAACGTAACGCTGTGATCATTCGCTTCAATAGATTCATATTCTTCACCATGACGAACTGTTACGCCGCTGTCACGCAGGTGATAACTTAAGGCATCGGAAATCTCATCATCCAAAAAAGATAACAATCGATCGCGATTATTAATTAAATCAACTCGCATCCCCAAGCCTGAAAAAATCGATGCATATTCACAACCAATAACACCCGCACCGTAAACAATGATATGGCGGGGGCTGTGCTGCATATCCAGAATAGTGTCACTGTCGTAAATACGGGGATGGGTAAAATCTACATCAGTCGGACGATAAGGCCGGGAGCCGGTTGCTATAACAATACGCTCAGCCTTTATGATTTCTTTGTCACCATTCAACGCTGCAAGCGAAACATGATTGGCATCAATAAATGATGCTTGGCCAATATGCACAGTAACGCGATTACGCGAATAAAATGCCGTGTGTAATTCCACTTGTTTGGGAATAACACGATTGGCCGACTGCAACACTTTAGGAAATGTTAATCGACGACTATCACCTATATCATGAAACAAACTATTGGATTTAAATTGAATCACTTGTTTGACTACATGACGCAATGACTTAGAGGGTATAGTACCTTTGTGTGCGCAACTACCACCAACAAATACACGGTTTTCAATCACCGCTACTTTCTTGCCTATCTTTGCTGCCGAAATTGCGGCGCTCTCACCTGAAGGACCAGAACCTATCACCAACAAATCATAACTATAGTCAGCCAATTGTTTGCTCCTTAGAAATCGTGTTTATAAATCGCCGTCTAGTTGTTTAATCTTTTTTACTCGCGTCGTAAGACAAATCATCAGATTTTTTTTCTGATACAGATTTTTCTTTTTCAGCTTCGCATTTGGCTTCATCGCCGCCGCATAAAGGACAAGTATAGTTCGGATCACCCAACGCCTTGCCTACGCCACCGCAAGAACCACTAATGGGCTTACGGCCCGCGATCACACTGATTGAAAGTGCGAAGGCTAGGAAAAGCATAACTGCTAATGTAACTAATAGAGTTGCCATTTTGTTTTACCTCATTCAAAACAAAAACGAGGCACAAGGCCCCGTTTTTTGATTAACCACCAAAGTCGTCGAGCAAAATATTGTCGTCTTCAACACCAAGACTTTTCAACATTTTAATCACGGCGGCATTCATCATAGGTGGACCGCACATGTAAAATTCACAATCTTCCGGAGCTGGATGATCTTTCAAATAGTTTTCATACAACACGTTGTGAATAAAACCTGTAAGGCCAGTCCAATTATCTTCTGGCTGTGGATCAGATAAAGCCACATGCCATTTGAAGTTTGGATTTTCTGC
>CAZICR010000281.1:0-4772 GCA_964537795.1 uncultured Cellvibrionaceae bacterium
AGAAGAAACAACAGAAGAAACCAATACCGAAGTGATATCCACCGAAGACGAGGTGACCGAATGAAAATTTTCCAACCAATCTTGTGCCTGATATTGAGCATCAGCATCTTGTCGATAGTAAATGTCAGCGCACAGGAAACTTCTGATGCCAAATCCGATGCTGAATCAGCAGAGGCTGCTACAGTTAAAGCGGATGAACCCAAACCGGCCGGAAAAAAAATGGTGGCTGAAGCCAGTATCAGTTTGCGAACAACTGTAACAGGTAATCAGGAACAGCCTCTGGTTATGTACATTCTGCCTTGGCAATCACCTGATAGCCCCGAATTTGATTTGGAAATGCAAAGTAGCCAGGCCGATGCCGTTTTTGGCCATATAGAGCGAGAAGAATTAAATCGCCAGCTGGATTCAGCCGGCGAATTAGATGAAGCAAATTAATTTTTAACCATTAATAAGTACGAGGTTTGAGTTTATGGATTCTTTAATACGTTTTTTCCAGGAAGGCGGCGCCTTCATGTACCCAATCGCTGTAGTGTTGGTAATAGGCCTTGCGATTGCCATAGAGCGTTGGCTGGTGCTCACCGCGTCCAAATCGCAGAATCGTTCCGCGTTTAATCGCATATTGCCCATGCTGCACAAAAAGGATTACGCCGCCGTGGTGAACCTGGGCAAAAGCACTGATGCGCCCATTGCAAAAATTATTGCGGCAGGCGTTATTCGCATGAGTAGCTCGCCACGTCGCGATGACATTGAATTGGCAATGGAAGAAGGTGTAATGGAAGCCATGCCTCGTCTGGAAAAACGCACAGCTTATTTAGCCACCCTCGCAAACATTGCAACACTGCTCGGATTGCTCGGAACCATTATCGGTTTGATTCAAGCCTTTACCGCAGTTGCGAGTGCTGACCCTGCAGAAAAGGCAGCTCTATTGTCATCATCAATTGCGGTTGCAATGAATACCACTGCGTTTGGATTGATAGCCGCAATTCCATTATTGATGGTGCACTCAATGTTAGTCAGCAAAACTACCGAAATTATCGACAGCTTGGAAATGGCCGGAGTGAAATGTTTAAACATCATCAGCCATATTCAGGATGTCCCACGCACACGCACGCAAGACACCAGTAAAGCTTAAGCCGAAACATCTTCAACCAAAATTATTTGGAAGCGAATTATGCGAATTAAACGGCGAAACACAGGCGATGCTGACCTGGACGTCACATCGTTTATGAATCTGATGATCATTCTGGTGCCGGTATTGTTAATGGGCATGGTGCTGTCACGTATCACCGTTCTGGATTTGAAATTGCCTGATCTTGCAGATTCAAGCATGCCATCCGACGAACCGCCGCAACAATTGGAAGTGGTGATTCGACCAGAAAGATTTGAAGTAAATTATCCAGCAGGTGTGAAATTACAATGGGTGGAAAAAACTGAACAGGGTGAATACAACTATGAGTTGTTATCGACTGTGCTGCAAGAAACCAAACGCTTGTTGGAAGACAAAGGTATACAGAAAAAAGATATTTATCTTTTATCTGAAAGTGCAACCGATTATCAAACCATCATCAGCACTATGGATACTATTCGCTCGTTTAAAGCGGTAGTTGCAGCATCAGTGGTGAACGCAGAATTATTTCCGGAAGTCGCATTAGGTGATGCGCCTCCCGCAGGTCAATCAATAAGAGCTATAACGGAGGGTGCACAATGAAAAAATCCCTTCGCGCCAAACGCATGGACAAACGCAATAAACAATTATTACAAGCGCCCAAGTTAAATCTGGTTTCTTTAATGGATATTTTTACCATTTTGGTATTTTTTCTATTGGTGAACTCGGGCGATGTTGAGGTGTTGCAAACGGATAAAAGCATTACATTACCCATGTCAGTTTCTGAACAAAAGCCGGAAAATAATTTAGTTGTATTAATCAGCAACGATGATTTGTTAGTCGGTGGGCAACGTATTGCAGCGATAAAAGATTTGGCTGTCAGTAAGG
This sequence comes from uncultured Cellvibrionaceae bacterium, assembly GCA_964537795.1. Taxonomy (GTDB): domain Bacteria; phylum Pseudomonadota; class Gammaproteobacteria; order Pseudomonadales; family Cellvibrionaceae; genus Cellvibrio. The sequence continues at coordinate 1,994 of CAZICR010000281.1, forward strand.
ATCAAGCATTTGCTCCTTTAACCAAAGAACTGAAATATCAGGCACAAAAAGCAGGACCGCTTTCGCCTGAAAAAGTCGTAACCGGCCGCCCTGTCACTATTATGGCGGATGAAAAAGTACCCTACTCAACGTTGAAAAAAGTCATGGCGACTTGTGCTTTAGCTGAATATCGCGATATCTCCTTGGCCGTGACTCAAAAACAAGTCAGCACCAATTCTGCAGCACAAGGAGGCTAATATGAGTATGGCTTTCTTGAATATGCAATTACCTTGGAGCTCATCCATTCTGGATGACAAACGGTTTCAATCTATTCTGACCATTTTGGCCGGTATCATGTTAACGGTCAGCATTATCATCACTATTATCGAGGTTCCTGAATTAACACGTGCCGAAAAAGAAGAGTTGCCACCACAATTGGCGCGGGTAATTCTGGAGAAAAAAGAAATACCGCCACCACCAAAAATTGAACCTAAAAAAGAAGAAAAAAAACCAGAAGAGAAAAAGCCGGAAGAGAAAAAACCGGAACCTAAAAAAGAGGAACCTAAACCCATTCCTGAGAAAAAACCTGAGCCGGTAAAACAACCGCCAAAAGCAGCCATTGAACGCGCAAAAGAACAGGTTGCTCAAACTGAACTGGCACAATTCAAAGATGATTTGGCAGAAATGCGCGAAATGATGCCCACGGTGGAATTGGAAAGAACCTCAACCACTCAGGCAGTGGGTCAACCCCAAGCAACACAAATCGACAGAGCCATGATTACCAGTGGCGCCAAAGTCGCCAGCGGCGGCATTAATACCGCACAACTCAGTCGAGACGTTGGCGGTGTCGCATTATCAGGACGAGAAAATACCAAAGTCAAAAGTACACTCGCTGAGAATGCAAAAAAAGCAGCGGTGGCAACTACAGGTAACAGCGATGGCGCTGGCGGCGCAGCGCGTGATCCTCGCGAAATTTCGCGCATTATGGATCAACACAAAGGTGCTATTTATCAAATCTACAATAAAGCCTTACGCCAAAATGCAACACTACAAGGCAAGATGGTTGTGAAAATTGTGATAGATCCAAGCGGAAAAATTGTTGACGCCACAATCGTCTCCAGTGAACTAAAAGATGCCGAACTTGAAAGCGCCATTCTCCGCCGCGTGCGAATGATTACCTTCCCACCGTCAAACGTGAGCAGAACCACCATCAACCAAACATTTGATTTCTTACCGCAGTAAAAATAAAACACCCGCCAAATGGCGGGTTTTTTTTAACGCAATTTCTAAAAATTTAATTCTCTGTGAATTGAAAAAATACTGTTTATCTATTTTTATATTTTCGTGCGAACGTTATTCGTAAATATACATCTCAGCTTTTTATCTAGGATCTTGATTGGCGTTAATTTCTTCCTGCTTTGAAATTTGAATTCCATTTTTTTGAATTGAATTGAAATATTGTTACTTTCAACATCTTACTTTTTCTGTATAGCTCTCAGTATAATGCCGGACATATACACAGCTCAAAAATTTACTGGAAATAATTATTCAAAGAAGCGGGCTATCCAAGAGCTTAAAAATTAAATCAGTAAAGGTAATCGGTCAATTCCATCAATCCAATTTAATTATAATCATTGAGATTATCACTATGTTCAAAACCAAAACATCAATTCACACCGCCAAACTTATCTGTGCGGCAATTGCCATGAGTGCTAGCGGAGCTTTCGCTGCAAACACTGGCGGATTTTCAACTACCGATGGCGGCAGTGTTTCAGGATCAAAATCTTTCACTGCAAAGACACTGGCTGACATTAATAAAATTATCAGCGACGCCAAAAATTCTTACCCGCTGGTTATCACTTACACAGGTAACGAGGATGCTTTGATCAACCAAATGATCAAAGACCATACAAAAAATTCTTCAGGTGCCTGTCCTAAACCACGCTGGAATGAAGCTTATCGCCGCGTAGACATAAAAGACTTTACCAAGGGTATTACAATACTGGGCGCCAATGGTTCCTCTGCTAACTTTGGTATTGTAATTTCCAATTCAAGCAACGTAATTGTGCGCAATATGAAAATTGGAGCACTAGCGGGCGCTGTTAACGATGCCGATATGATTCGTATCGATAGCGGCACAAACGTATGGATAGATCACAATGAATTATTTGCTGTAAATAACGAGTGTAGCGGCTCACCCGAGGGCGATTTAACATTTGAAAGCGCACTAGACATTAAAAAGAACTCACAAAACATTACTGTGTCTTACAACTACATCCACGATGTAAAAAAGGTAGGTCTTGATGGTTCAAGCGATACCGATATTGCCGGTGGCCGCAAAATTACCTTCCACCATAACATTTACAAAAATGTAAATTCTCGATTGCCATTGCAACGCGGTGGTTGGACTCATATGTACAACAATCTTTATGATGGCATCACTGCCTCAGGCATAAATGTTCGTCAAAACGGTTTCGCATTAATTGAGAATAACTGGTTCCAAAATGCAAAAAATCCTGTGACTTGTACCGCGACAAGTAGTTGCGGAAAATGGGATTTGCGTAACAATAATATCCGGAATCCCGGTGATTTTTCGACCTACAATATCACTTGGTCAGGATCTGGCATTAACGCCAATAATTGGACCACTACCAGCCCATTTCCGATCAGTTTGCCTTACAGTTACACACCGGTTTCTGCGCAGTGTGTAAAAGATAAATTGGCAAGTTATGCTGGCGTTGGGAAAAACAATGCGCAACTTGGCACAGCACAATGTAACTAAAATTTCTCAATTTAATAA
>CAZICR010000282.1:0-4732 GCA_964537795.1 uncultured Cellvibrionaceae bacterium
AATAGAGTGCGCCATCGGGTGATGAACCGCGAACGGATTTATGCAGTGCCGAAATTTGCTCGTAGAAAATATCGCCACCTTTATCGAATCGACGCACATCGCTTGCCAAGACTTCTTTAATCACGGATTCGTTAATGATTTTTTTTTCGCCAATTTCATCAGTTACTTCATCTGCAAGATCAGCAGCAATTTCAATCAGGTTTAGCGCTTTGCGTGCGTCACCATCGGCAGCGGCTGCGAGTGTTGACAGTGAATCAGCATCAATTTCAATTTTTGTTTTGCCCAAGCCCTTGTCAGTATCCTGCAAGGCTTGCTGAATAACTTGTTCAAGATCGGACTGTTGTAACCCACGCAACACATAAACACGGCAACGTGATAACAAAGCATTATTTAATTCAAACGATGGATTCTCAGTAGTCGCACCAATAAAAATAAAAGTACCGTCTTCCACAAAAGGTAAAAATGCATCTTGTTGCGATTTATTAAAACGATGCACTTCATCAACAAACAGAATTGTCTTACGTCCAGTAGCTGCACGCTCTTGTTGTGCCACCGCCACTGCCGAACGAATTTCCTTTACACCCGCCAACACCGCCGATAGAGATTCGAATCGCGCATTGGTTTGTTCGGCAAATAATTTTGCTAATGAGGTTTTGCCAACACCCGGCGGTCCCCACAAAATCATCGAATGCAATTGACCACGAGTGATAGATTCGTAAAGTGGTTTACCTTTGGCAAGTAAATGCGTTTGACCAATATAGTCCGCCAACTGGCGCGGACGCATACGCGCCGCCAGTGGTTGATAATTTTCTATCGGTTGATCAAATAGGGATTGCATTTAATTTCCCGATTACTGCCTCGTTACCTCAACCCCAGCCGGCACTTGAAAATAAAATTTTTCTTCCGGCAAAGGTTGATTCACTTTGACATTCGACAACACAGAGCGTGTCGATTGGCCATCGTTCGATTCCATGGAAAATTCTTTCAACACGCCCTTATCAAACACCAGTAATAATTGCTGAAATAGTCCATCGCTCACTTTTGGTGTAAGCGTAAACGTTTGAATCGAATTTTCTTTTTTACTGGTGACTGAAAATTGCTTGCGCAACTCATCAACATTTTCACTCAAGATTAACGCAGGCGCTTGTTGTAAATCGTCCGAGAAAGGACGAACACTGGCTGTTTCCAGATCAGCGTCATACAACCAGATTTCTTTATCATTCGATACCAACAATTGCGGCATGGGCTCGACTGTATCCCAATAAAATTTTCGGGGACGCATCATCATAAAATTGCCTTTACTTTCTTCCTGCAATTCATGATTTTCATCATAAAGTGATTGCACAAAATTTCCCTGCAGGCTTTTGGTGGCATCCAGCAATTTGCGAAGCTCGGCTATATCTTGATCGGCAGCTTGCACTGTCAAGGAAAATATAAATCCAATTAAAACAATAATTTTTTTCATAAATGATCCACATATAAAATTAATTTCGCCCACCGGGCACCAACACCTCTCGATTACCATTGTGGCCTGCAGAAGACACGACGCCAGCCGCTTCCATAGTTTCAATTAAACGTGCGGCGCGGTTATAACCAATGCGTAATTTACGTTGCACAGATGAAATTGAGGCTTTGCGGGTTTCGATAACAAATTGAACGGCTTCATCATAGAGTGCATCGCCCTCGCCTTCTTCACTATCTTCACCGCCTTCACTTGGAATTCCTGGAACAGGAATAGAGTTATTGCTGTCGTCCGTAATGCCATCAATATATTCCGGTACGCCACGTTTTTTCCAATCAGCAACAACACGATGCACTTCGTGGTCATCAACAAAAGCACCGTGTACACGCATAGGAACGCTGGTGCCAGCAGGTAAAAATAACATATCACCGTGACCCAACAATTGTTCAGCACCACCTTGATCCAAAATAGTTCGCGAGTCAATTTTCGATGAAACCTGAAACGCAATTCGTGTGGGCACGTTGGCTTTAATCAAACCGGTAATCACATCGACAGATGGACGCTGAGTTGCAAGAATTAAATGGATTCCCGCCGCACGCGCCTTTTGTGCGATACGCGAAATTAATTGTTCTACTTTTTTCTTATCGACAATCATCATCATGTCAGCGAATTCGTCTATGACGACTACGATTGCTGGCAATATTTCCAAATTAGGCGCTGTCGCGACTTCTGCACCGGCTTCAAAATTTTCTTCCGGTTTAAAAAGTGGATCGACAATCGGCGTTCCCGCTTTCATCGCATCTTCAAGTTTGCGATTAAATCCTGCCAAATTTCTTACACCCAATGCTGCCATTAATTTATAACGACGCTCCATCTCACCCACACACCAACGCAAACCATTGGCGGCATCTTTCATATCGGTGATCACCGGTGTGAGCAAATGTGGAATGCCGTCGTAAACAGAAAGCTCCAACATTTTTGGATCAACCAAAATCAAACGCACATCTTTCGGTGTGGATTTATAAAGTAAACTCAGCAGCATCGAATTCACGCCGACAGATTTACCGGAACCAGTTGTACCTGCAACCAATAAATGCGGCATTTTAGCGAGATCAGCCACAATGGGCTCACCGGAAATATCGTGACCTAAAGCGAGAGTGAGTGGCGATTTTGCATTGTCATACACATCGGACATCAAGACTTCTGATAAACGCACCATTTCGCGATGTGCATTGGGAATTTCAATTCCCATTACCGATTTTCCTGGAATGACTTCCACTACACGCACAGACACTACCGCGAGCGAACGCGCCAAATCTTTTGCAAGGCCGGAAATTCGACTCGCTTTAATTCCCGGCGCTGGTTGAATTTCAAAGCGTGTAACGACAGGGCCAGGTTGAACCGAAACCACTTCGATATCGATTCCGAAATCTTTTAATTTCAGTTCCAACAATTTCGACATAGCTTCAAGCGATTCTTTTGAATAACCTTTGTCGCTGCGTTTATCGGCTGGATCAAGCAAATTGAGCGGTGGTAATTTACCAATCGCGGGTTCTAACTCGTCGAAAAGTGATACTTGTTTTTCTTTTTCAATGCGCGGACTCGGCGCAGGTTTTTTCTTTGGAAGCTCTTCAATAATGACAGGTGCAGCACGCTTGGCTTCTTGTTTTACATGTTGCTGAACTATTTCGCGGCGCTGCTCTTGTGCTTTTTCTGCAATTTGTTGCTCGTTGCGTTGGCGTTGGTAAACCTGCCATTTTTCTTGCGCGCGTGATACCAAAGCAAAACTGAAACGACCGATCCTTTCCATCAAATCAAACCAGGAGAGATCAGTAAAAATTGTCATGCCAACCAGAAAAGTTGCCAACAAAATCAGGGTTCCACCTTTGTAACTGAATGCATTGACAATTAAGTCTGCCAAAGTCGCACCCAATAATCCGCCGTTGGAATAACTCAACACTGTTTCACCATCGCTGTAATGAATGGAGGCTATTGCCGTGCCCGAAAGCATGACCATAACAAAGCCTGCTGAACGCAAACCAACCAGAAACCAATCTATAGGGTCGGGATTGGTACGATCCCTGATCACCAACCAGGCGCGATAGGCAATCATCACCGGAAACAAATAAGCCATGTAACCAAACAGGATAAAAAACACGTCAGCCAACCATGCGCCAAAGCTACCCCCTGCATTTTGCACAGCACGCCCTTGTTCACCCGTACGAGACCAACCCGGGTCCAGTGGATCATAAGTCAGCATGGCAATCATCAGATAAAGACAAACGGCAACCAGCGCAATAATCACCCCTTCCTTCAGCAGGCGTATCAGCAAGTTATTGGCTGGCTGCGACAAGGGTTTACGGCTGGCTGAAGCTTTGGGTTGAACGGATTTCAATATGGATTCCTCAGGGATCTGACTGTTTTTACTGGTGCATTCTAATGGCTTGAGACGGGATAAAACACTGAAAGATCACAGATTTTGGACATTTCCAGGATTATTCAAGCCTATCAAAATCGAAAAAACAAAGACAATCCTGAGTGAATTTGAAAATTGTTTCCTGAATGCAGTTGCGGGGAATCCAAATTTTCGATTAATCGCAACGAAATTTCACTCTTTATCCCACAAGCTTGGCGGCATTTAATGGTTCCCGTGAGTTAGCAAATTTGTTACTTCAAACAGGTGAATCTATGAAAACGTTATTGCAAATTAATTCCAGTGTATTCGGTGACAACGGTCAATCCAGCCAATTGAATCAACAATTGGCTCAGGAATGGTTGGCAAAAAATGCTGATGGTAAAGTCGTTAAACGCGATTTGACTCAGGATGTGATTCCTCATCTGGACTCCACTCGTGTTTCCGCTCTTTTTACGCCAGCAGATAAACGCTCGCCAGAACAACACGCCATTGTGGAATACTCGGATATGTTAATTAATGAAATTAAACAAGCCGATGCCATAGTGATTGGTGCACCCATGTACAATTTCAGCATTCCATCGCAGTTAAAATCTTATTTCGATCATGTGGCACGCGCCGGTGTAACCTTCAAATACACTGAAACCGGGCCTGTCGGATTGTTGGATAACAAACCTGTGTACATAGTCACCACTCGTGGCGGTGTACACAAAGATCTACCTTCAGATTCTCAAACAGGGCTTCTGAAATCTTTTCTGAATCTTATTGGTCTAAAAGATTTGCATTTTATCTACGCAGAAGGTTTGAATATGTCGCAGAAAAAGGAGGGAAGTTTACAGAATGCAAAAAAAATAATT
>CAZICR010000283.1:0-4719 GCA_964537795.1 uncultured Cellvibrionaceae bacterium
TTACGCAAAACGTTGTTGTGCTTCGCACAATTTTAGTTTTGCTCTCGGCGCACTTTACTCTGACTCCAGTTAACATTACTGCCATATACGAGGTGTTGGGGCAAGCATCTCGCATCACGTAACAACACTTCCAAATCCTGTGCAGCAAGCCCACGCGAAAAGAAAAACCCCTGCATTTCATCGCAAGCATTTTTGCCTAAAAAATCACATTGAGCTTCCGTCTCCACACCCTCCGCTATAACAGTCAAACCAAGACTATGAGCCAATGAAATGATGGCTTTTGAAATAGCGGCGCCATCCTTGTCTACCGTAATATCTCGCACAAATGACTGATCTATTTTTAATGCGTCAATAGGCAAACGTTTTAGGTAGGATAAGCTGGAATAGCCAGTACCAAAATCATCGATGGATAATTTCACACCAAGAGATTTAATTCCATACAGTACCTCTATAGAGCGTTCAACATCTTTCATAACACAACTTTCTGTCAATTCAATTTCAAGGCAGCTTGGATCTATACCGGTGTCATTTAAAACAGCAGCTATCATTTGCACCAAATTCTGTTGTAAAAATTGTTTGGCTGATAGATTAACCGCCACTCGCAAACTGCCATAACCTTTCTCAGTCCAGGTTGCCTGTTGTTGGCATGCTGTACGTATCACCCAAGCACCTATAGGAATAATCAAGCCTGTCTCTTCCGATAAAGGAATGAATTGCCCGGGAGGAACCATGCCTAATTTCGGGTGGAGCCAGCGAATTAAAGCTTCAAGACCGGCAATTTTACCGGTACGCAAATCCACTTGTGGTTGATAATGCAAAATAAATTCATTGCGTTCCAATGCATGGTACAAACTTGTCCGGAACAATAATTTTTCATTAATTTTTTCTCTTAAATTCGGCGTGTAACGTTGTGCATTGTTCCCGCCCAATTGTTTGGCGCTAGACAAAGCAGCTCCTGCATTTTTTAAGAGCTCGTCCAAATTATCGCCGTCACGCGGATAATCGCACGTGCCTATGCTGCAGGTTATTTGTATGTCGTGGCCATCTACCGCCAACATCTGCGCAATCGTCGTCAATATGCGCTGAGAAATGCCAGCAACGGAATCTTGCGCCGTTAAAAAATCTTCGCCGGAAGCACTTAAGACCAATGCAAATTCGTCACCACCCAGGCGCGCTACTGTATCGCAAGCTCGCACACAGGTTGTTAACAAACTGGCGATAGTTTTTAGTAGTTTATCGCCCAAGCTCAACCCTAATGTCTCATTAATAATTTTAAAATTATCCAAGCCCACCAACAAAATTGTTACTGGTTTGTTGAAGCGCTGCGCTTGCGACATTGCCTGGTGCATGCGGTCGGTTAATAAATTACGATTTACCAGACCGGTAACTTCATCATAATTGGTAATATAATTTAGTTGTGACTCGGCGGCACGACGCTCCTTCAATTCAATGGCCAGAGCCTGGTTTTTCTCCTGCATTTCTTGCGACAGAATTTCCAGCGAACGTTCAAGCTGCATTCGATCATCGTCTTGCTGCTCGTAAGCATCACTGACAGCATCAAACATTGCTTGCAACTGTTCTGTTAGAGGTTGGTTGTCAAGAAAAACCTTTAATTGCCGCTTTAATAACCTATGCATTATTAGGTCTCAGAAAATGTCGTGATAGTCATTGTCTGATTGTGAAGCTCGCAAGTGGTACCCACAGCATGTGGCGAAATTTCTCCATAAGAATAAAAACCAGCAAGACTAGTGTTTTCGCCAAGCACCTCGCGTACTGCCTCCACTTCTTCTTCAATACGTTGCTTCAACACGAGCTTTCGTCCAACACAAGTGATTAATAATGCGAACTCTGCTGAGCCACTGTGAATTTTTTGCAACGATGTTTCAGCCGCATGTGTAGCACCATCAATCAAGCGATCAAAATTTGCCTTCATCAATCGTACGTAGGCTCCCTCTGGTACATCGCCTGCGAATGTCATGCTTTGGTCGGCTTCATTCACTGCTAAAATAGTGCGCACAACCGCGTTAGTTGAACTCTTATTTACCTCGCCATAGCGTAGAGTTAATGGAAATAATAAACCCGCTGAAGGCAGTTTATCCGCATGCTCGCCCAAATAGCGCTTGTATAATTCCAGAGCTGGTTTTTCATCCAAATCAAATAACACGTTGCCCGTTGAACGAGTAATCAAACGCTCAGGGCCAAAAGGATCCCAACCACCTAAAGATCCGTAGCCAATTTTTATGTGTGTACCATATAAACCCAGCACAACAATTTTACCCGGCGCAGGCGGCTCATTAGCACACACCAAGGTATTTCGAAAATTGGCGCCGTCTGCCGACAAACCGCCGGTTATTTCAACTTGAGCGGGTAAATGCGCTTTTAAGCCGCGTACTAACTCTGTGCCATTGACGCATAAACCATCAGAAAGCACTAAAACATGCGCCAATTCTGCTACAGGTAATTGTTGTGCCAGCTGTTTTCCTGCTGCAAAACTTTGTGTCGCTTCTGCAATATTCACGGATGCTAAGTGTAAAGAAGTTTTTTCAAAGTTAATAACTGTGACGACCAAGGTGTCGTCATGAACATGAATATCCGCAATTTCACCGGCAGTAGTACAACCCACAATAAAAGCCTGCGGAAAAGCAGTGCGAATAGCAGCAAAATTATTTTTAACTGCCATTAATGTAGTGCTACCAAATAAAAGAACTAATTGATTTGAAGTGGGAGCTGGTATTTCAGGAAAGTTGGGAGTAGTTTCCGCTGAAAAAACATATTGGAATATTTGCATGGCTTTTTGCTCAGCTAACGGACAATACTAGATTCTAAATAGCCGCTGGCAATAGCAGCCAAGATGGTAAATGACTTCATTTAGTGTTGACGCAGATAGCTACTAAGTCAAATGTCCATCTAAGGAAATTTAAGGTCAGAGTTAAATTAAATTTTAAACAACACATCCAGGAAGATAAAAATGGCGAGATTAAATCGTTTGTTATTTACATGTATGTAATGTATGCATGTTTTGCACGACTTAATGGATTTAGGAGGTACCCAATTAACCCGCTTTAATTAAATTCAGCAAATCACTCATCGACCCGGCAAACACATCAACATCAACCGAGCCTGTTACACCCGCTACCGAACCCGACTGAGACGACTGCCAGAAATTCCAGTTTTTCCAACTGCTCGGAATTTTTGGTTGGCTTACACCGTATTCAGCAATCCATAGCGGATATTGGGAAAAATCTGCATTGATTGTTTCATTCCAGAAATTAGTATTGGTGTAAATCATCGGCTTGCGTGACAGGGCTTTTTCGACCGTATCCAACCAGGTTTGTAAATTCGCTGCCACACTCGCGCTACCAAAATTGCCTTTGAAAATTTCGATATCGACCACTGGCGGTAAATCATTCGCTGCCAAGGAACCAATGGCGTTAATAAAATTTTGCGCTTGGGTCACAGGGTCATCATTGGTTTCATAAAAGTGGTAAGCCCCACGCAAGATTCCCGCCGCTTGCATGGCTTGCCAATTGGTATGGAATTGTGGATCTGTGTAAGTATTGCCATCGGTAGCTTTAGCAAAAGCAAAAACAATTCCCGCATTTTTTACGGATGACCAATTAACGCTGCCCTGGTAATGGGAGACGTCGATTCCCTGAAGGTTATTGGTTGGCATAGGTACTCCTTTGGTGTACTAAATATTCAAATCATCGTTATCATCAATTAAACCCGATAATTTATCTTGCCCGCGCATTGCTCGACGTGTAAGCAGTTTTTGTTGTGCTGCATCAGGCAGGTCTGTGAAATAAATTAGATTTTTTTCAACCAGTAAATTAATTACGTCTTCCACTACACGGGCCATGGTTTGATCTGTTTGTGCAAGCACGTGTTGTTGATAGGTTTTTAAACTGCGCATAAAAATTTGCAACTCAGGATCCTCGTCATTCAAAAATTCTGAAGAACTCGCATCCTGAATTTTGCTGATTGCTACAATTTTGCCTGCACTATCGCGTTTAATGAACATAAGCTTGTCCGTGATTATTAAACATAGTTTAGTCCGTGATTAATCGATTATTGGTCAGCAAATCCTGAATAATGGCGCGATCATCCAATAAAGTTGCTCCATTACTATCGATAGTCAAATTTACATTTTGCAAAATAATGGTCATGTCTTCTTTGGTGGCGTCGTAGCCAGACCCAGACGCAAAATTACCTTGCGCGCTCACATGAACAATAGTTCCTTGAACACCATCAATGTTGGTGGTTTCAAAATGTAAATAATTGGTTAAATTACCAGGGTCAGTTCCCAGATGCGATTCACCTTGTAATAGATCGCGAAGATCCAATACATCACCTTCTGATTTGCTGAAATCCATAATCAGATCGGTGGCATTGGGCGTTACTTTTGTTGCAGCACCTACACCAAAACCATTTCCGGTTCCCGCATCAATCGCACCTGCAGTTGCAGCTTGATCACCCAGGATCCAAACAAATACATCACTGCCAAGATCACCACGCAACACATCATTGCCACCGCCACCCTGAATACGATCTGCACCTGCACCGCCTCGCAAACCATCGGTTGATGCACCGCCATAAAGATAATCATTATCCGCGCCACCATAGGCAAGGTCGTAACCATCACCGCCAACAATGGCATCATTACCTGCGCCACCCAAACCAACATTAGTGCCATTGGCTGTTGTCACTGAAACTGATCCT
>CAZICR010000284.1:0-4711 GCA_964537795.1 uncultured Cellvibrionaceae bacterium
CAATAGTTCTGTCGATTGTGGGCGATTTGATTCCGCCGCAAAGGCGAGGTCACGCAATGGGAATTGTGATGCTGGCGTTTTCGCTGGCAGCTGTTGCCGGAGTCCCCACGGGATTACTTATCGCCAACCATTTCTCTTGGCAGACACCTTTTTTAGTTCTCTCTTTGGTTTCGATTCTTGTGTTGGTACTGTTAATCAAAATAGTCCCTCCGGTAAGGGAACATCTTGGCCAACCCAGAGTTAATTTCTTTCAAAGTTATCGTGACCTCTTGAGTGTTAAAAATCATTGGTGGGGATTTATGACTTCCTGCCTGATTATGTTTGCCAGTTTTATGGTGATTCCCTACATAGCACCCACTCTCGTCGCCAATGTAGGTTTAAGTGCACATGATTTGCCTTATATCTATTTGGTTGGCGGCGCAGTCACTCTACTTTCGCGCCCTTGGATTGCCAGGCTTACAGATACGCACCGTCATGCAAAAGTATTAACCTGCGTCACTTTGGCCAGTTTTCTGCCCATTATTCTGGTCACTCAGTGCATTGTGACGCCATTGAGCGTGCAACTAATTTTTGCAGGTTTGTTTTTCATGTTTGTCAGTGGGCGTTTTATACCATCATCCGCATTGGTTACGGCCAGTTGCGAACCACGCTTTCGTGGACGAGTCATGGCTTTTAATTCCGCCATGCAAAATTTCGGTTCGGGCCTTGCAGCACTGATTGCGGGAATGATTATGGTGAAGTCATCTGATGGAAGAATTTTGAATTACGATTTGGTAGGTTTCATTGCTTGCGCAGTCAGTTTGCTGGCTATAGGGGCAGCCTGGCGGGTAAAAGCCGTTAGTTAAATCCCAATAAAAAAGCCCCGAACCAGTCGGGGCTTGCTGAAGCAGAAATCTCGCTTAGCTGGCTTAAATGCCATCAGGTAGAGGAGTTAGCTCATGAATCCTAAAACACACGCTAGCTGTGACTTGAGTGAGTCACCTTAGTTCCACTTTTTTACAAATAATTTTTCGATTAAATGTAAATGTCCTATAAAACAACATTAATTTTTCTCGAACCGGGTCTTCAAGGCTTCTTCAACAGGTTTGGCTACAAACTTACTCACATCGCCACCCAAGAACGCTATCTCGCGAACAATCGAGGAAGAGATATAAGACAAGTGTTCTGCCGGAGTCAGGAAGATGCTTTCCATGCTGGGAGCCAGCGCACGATTCATATTGGCAAGTTGGAATTCGTATTCAAAATCAGACACAGCTCGCAGGCCGCGTAATACAGCTTGTGCATTTTGCTGCCTGACAAATTCCACCAACAAAATATCAAATCCGCAGACTTCTACGTTGGGTATGTGTGCGAGTGTTGTTCTAGCTAGCTGAACCCGCTCATCCAGGCTAAACAAGGGATTTTTGCGAGTACTGGCTGCAACTGCTACCAAGACTTTGTCGAACAATCTGCAGGCGCGTTCTACTAAATCTATATGTCCATTGGTAATGGGATCAAAGGTGCCGGGATAGACGACTTTGCGCATAGTGTTCAACTCAAATGGAAGTGGCGATATGGTATAGAAATTGATTTATTGAAGCCATTCCTGCAGTTTAAGCTTCAACTCGTCCAACCCTGTGTTGTTCAATGCAGAAAACAATTGCAGGCTAACTTGCTGGTCCAGTTTCATCTCTTTCAATGACTTACTGACCCCCAGCAAAGCCGTTTTGGCGGGACCACGATTCAATTTATCTGCCTTGGTCAGCAGAATATGAATCGGCATCAGCCTTTTTACGGCCCAGGTAAGTACGGTGGTATCAAATTCTTGCAAGGGATGTCGTATATCCATGAGCAAGATCAAACCTTTTAGCGACTGACGCTTGTATAAATACTCTGACAGATCACGTTGCCATTGTTCCTTCATGGTTCGTGAGACTTTGGCATAACCGTAACCGGGCAAATCCACCAATCGCTGGGTATCTGTGAGATTAAAAAAGTTGATGAGTTGGGTCCGGCCTGGCGTTTTACTGGTACGTGCCAATTTATGATTATTGGTGAGTGCATTGATAGCACTGGATTTGCCCGCATTGGAGCGGCCCGCAAAAGCCACTTCACTGCCGATTTCCGGAGGGCATTCACGAATGCTGGGAGCACTCAAACTAAAGCTGGCTTTGGTGAAGATAATCTCGGTTGACATAATAACCCTGCAAATAGCGCGTTATTCCAGCCATGGTATATAATGCCGCGGCCTGAAAAGGGGCTGATTGTAGCGGTTTACCGAGACCTTTACCCAACAATTCTTTATGCGGATTTTCTTTCTAACGATTTTGGATAACTCCATGAAACATATACTGAAAAATACACTTTTCACTCTGGGATTGATCGCTATTTCGCAAGCTGTCTGGGCCGAAGGTGATGCCGTTGCTGGTAAAACCAAGGCAGCCGTTTGTGGTGCTTGTCATGGTGCTGACGGCAATAGTCCAGCCCCGAATTTCCCCAAATTGGCCGGTTTGGGTGAAAAATATCTGTTAAAACAAATGCTCGATATACAGGCTTGGGATAAAGAAACCGATACAGCCAAAAAAGCTAAAACCGGTAGGGCTGTGATGGAGATGGCCAACCTCACCAAGAATATGACGGAGCAGGATCTGGCCGATATATCGGCGTATTTTGCATCGCAGACAACCCAGCTGTCCGGGTCAAAAAAAATAGAAGTACAAACTAACTCCGGTATTTTGGTAGATGCACTGGCGTTAGGTGAAAAAACCTGGCGCTCAGGTAATGCCACTACAGCTGTTCCTGCTTGTACCGGTTGCCATGGTCCTGATGGAAAAGGCAACGTTGCGGCTGGATTTCCGCGTTTGTCAGGGCAACATCCAGAATATATTGAAAAACAACTCAAGGCATTCCGTAATGGTGATCGCACTAATGATGGGGACCAGATGATTATGCGTTCTGTTTCCGAGCATTTAAGCGACTCTGAGATCAAAGCTTTGGCAAATTACATTGCAGGCTTGAATTAAGATAAAAAAGGCGACTTGGTCGCCTTTTTTTTCGGGCTCACAAATGTTAAAAAAGCGACCGTTTATCCGGTGTTAAGTATTTTGTGGATAAAATCCAACAATAAAGAGTCATATGACACCCCACCCAGAACAAAAGAGGCTTTTATGCGTAAGTTAGTTGCCCTGTTGGGCTTGATCTTTTCCGTGAATGTTTTTGCAGCTGATTACCTGGAAGGTCAGCACTACAATTTGTTAGCTAGCCCTGTCCCTGTTGCCGACAAAAGCAAAATCGAAGTGGTCGAACTTTTTTCTTATCACTGTAGCCATTGTTTCCACTTTGAACCCTTGCTGGAAGCCTGGCAAAAAAAACTGGCACCTGACGTAGTCCTTGTGCAAATGCCTGCTTACTGGAATGCACAAATGGAGCCCTGGGTGCGTGGATATTACACCGCACAGGTGTTGGGTATTAAAGACAAAACTCACGGCCCGGTATTCAAGGCTTTCCAGGTAGAAAAAAAGTACTTCAACCGCGCTTTGGATTGGGCAAATTTTTATGCTAATTATGGTGTAACGGTTGAAACTGTTGTGAAAACCTACAATTCATTCGGGGTTACCAGCCTGTTCAAGCAAGCCGAAACCCGTCTGCGCAATAATTACAAGGCTTCAGGTACTCCCGAGCTTTTTGTTCAGGGTAAATATCGTGTCAGTATGAATGATGATGTGAAAACCCAGGAAGACATGTTGAAGGTAGCTGATTTCCTGATAGAACAAGAGCGTAAACTCTTGAAAAAATAGTTTCGCGCTGTCCGAAAAACACCCTTAGGGGTGTTTTTTTATGCCCTTAAAAAGCAGTTTTATTGCTGGCGTCTATACTTTCCTAACATCTTGACTGAATTGGAACCGTGTAATGACTGCCCCTGCCGATAACCCCTGGCGTGAAAAATATTTAAACTCACTGGATGAACAGGAAAAGCTTGAAAAACGTTTTCAGAATGAGTTGGAATCATTGCGTCGTGCATTGGTACGCGTGACCATTGTCGCAGAAGGACAAGACCAGGAATTGGACCAGGTTTTGAATCGGTTACGTGAAGAGCTTCGCGGTGGAATTAAAGGTGATTTAACCAGTCTTTTTTCAACTTTGGACCAACAAGCAATCAAGTTTGAAACCAGTAGGGATGAAAGCGCACTCTCAATTCGTGAGGCCATACATAAAATCGTTAAACCGCTACAAAAATTTAAAACATCAAGAAATTCAAAAAAAACGATTGACGATTTTCTTTCACAATTACCCGCACGCAGTAAAAAAGTCAGATTGTATCCAGCATTGCTGGAACAACTTTCAATTATTCAAACAGAAGTGTTGGGACAAATCGAACAACCTAAAACAGGATTTCTGGATAAGCTTTTAAATACAAAAAAAGAATCTGAAAATGTTGTCGATGAAATGGCTGATAACAACCTATCGGCACCTGTTGATACCACAGATTTCGTTGATCGAAAGCTGGAAGATTTAAAACCCGAATCTTCAATTTCACCTACAGACAACCGTTTAACGACAGAATTTATTACCAGAATAAGTGAAGTATTAGCTGCATTTTTATCAAACCTCGAAAATGACATTACGATAAAAACAAAAGCCGAGTCCATGCGTTTGCAAATCGAACGTGGGTTAGTGGCGGATTCTGTCATACCTACGCTTGAGAATCTGCGCAATCTGGTAATGGAAGCTT
>CAZICR010000285.1:0-4702 GCA_964537795.1 uncultured Cellvibrionaceae bacterium
GGGCATAAAGACCTCGCCCTATGTGTGTCAGCAGCCCTCGACGAACCAGTCGAGTAAGAGCAACACTGGGTATACCTAGTGCCTTGAGGTCTCGCGAGCGAATAAGCCCACCATTAGCGAGATTCAAAATGGATTCATATGAGTCTTTCATATCGACATACTGTTGCAATTTGTAGGTAGTTGTCAATATGTACCTGCGTATTGCAACGTAATGGCAATTACAATCATTCATCGCTCTACAAAATAAAATGCTCAACCAAAAGAATCATTAATTCCTTTTGATCAGGTTTGTGCTCAACATCAGACTGAACTTGTAAGAAATTCTTACAAGTTGCTGATAAACAATTAATCCACATAGATCGAAAAATTCTTTATAGGTCGTTGCCTTTTGCCATCACCAACAAATCAAAAACCACTTTTGCGAAAGCGGCAGATTTTTTAGGATCAGCGAGTAATTGCATCATTTGATTCTGCTGGGCTTCGCTACTATCTAATATCGCGTCGTCTATGGCTTTTGAGAAATCACCGAGCATGGCTTGTTCGGGCGAGTTGTTGGCAATTTGGGTCATGACTAATTCGTTTTCGCCAACTTTGTCTCTTATGGTGTAGGCATAGTTGACCATATCAGCGTCAGTTAGATGATCAGTAATAAACAGTTCATTTAATCGATTAATAATTTGCGATAAAAATTCTTCTTTTTTATCGCGAGGTCTGGCAGTGCCTAATGCGTCATTTGGCTCTAGATTATATTCACCTTTGTTTTCTTGCAGCTGCAAATGCTGTTGACGGATTTTTGATACGCGGTAATGACTGAGCATTACATTATTTAGATCAATTTCATCTTCTTCAACAATGGTTTCGCGCAACATGGGGCGCAGGTTACGTGCATAAAGGCAAAGTTTTTCCAGATTCGTATCATCGTATTCTACGATTTGAGACATGAATTCATAGAAGCGCACAAAGGTTCCCAAATCTTTTTTGAAAATATCCAAGGCATCTTTTTCTTTCTGGCAATCTTTCAAACTATTTTCGGTGTTGGCAATTAATACGGCGTCACCCGTTTTTTTGGCACGCTCAAACATATCTTTAGCAAGTTTGAATGCGTCGATAGCGGACTTGTAACGTTTCTGCCAACGTTCGACGGCGGGTTTGCAAATGTTGGCGATGGCTGCATTGGATTTATTGTTTTCATAGAAATAAGTGCAGAACTGCTCCACCTCATGCCATGTAAAAATATTTTCTGCGCGCAATTTGTCGTAGAGCTGGAATATCAAATTGGGATCAGATACATCTGTCAGCTCGGCGGTTTGGTAATAGGGTTGGAATGCGGCCAGGATTTCTTCTGGCTCATTGAAAAAATCGAGCACAAAAGTGCCAGTGACTTCTTTGCTTGGATAAGTGCGGTTCAACCGTGAAAGGGTTTGTACACATTCAACACCGCCCAACTTTTTGTCCACATACATGGCGCAAAGTTTTGGCTGATCAAATCCGGTTTGAAATTTATTGGCGACTATCATGACTTGGTAGTCATCGGAATCGAAGGCTTTGCGCATGTCGCGGCCTTTGAGATTTGGGTTCATATTCGTTTCAGTGAATTTTTCACCCAGTAGTGCAGCTGAATTGGGATCTTTTTCGGTGAACTCCACTTCTCCTGAAAAGGCAACCATTGCGCGAATTTTTGTATAACCTTTTTCGGCAATGTATTTGTCGAATCCAAGTTTGTAACGCACAGCTTCTTTACGGGAGCTGGTAACAACCATGGCTTTGGCTTGGCCACCCAATAAACCCATGATGTTATCTTTAAAGTGCTCAACAATTACCATCACCTTTTGGGCAATATTGTGATCGTGCAGACGCACCCATTGGTTTAATTTTACTTTAGCTTTTTTGCTATCAACTTCCTCGTCAGCGTCTTGAATTTTTTGCGCAAGGTTATAAGCCACTTTGTAATTGGTGTAATTTTTTAATACATCCAGAATAAAACCTTCTTCAATTGCTTGTCGCATGCTGTATACATGAAATGCCGCAGGCTTATTATTTTCCGAAGCCGCTTCTTGCGGTTTGGGTAAACGACCAAACAACTCCAAGGTTTTTGCTTTAGGTGTTGCAGTAAATGCGAAGTAACTTAAATTAGTGGATACACGACGCGAGGCTACAGCGGCGGCGATAATGTCGTCTGCACTTAATTCTTCGTCTTCATCTTTGGTTTCCACCATGAGCACTTCTTTCAATTTGCGTGCGGTAGAACCGGTTTGGGATGAGTGAGCTTCGTCCGCAATAATGGCGTAGCAACGCTCTTTAAGCGATTCACTTTTCTCGATGGCTTGCAAAACAAATGGAAAAGTTTGAATGGTGACGATAATAATCGGCTGTGAATTTTGCAGCGCCGTTGCCAGCTTTTCAGATTTTGAGCCATCACCTTCTTCACGATTAATGCGCCCGACCACGCCATCGGTATGTTCAAATTGGTAGATGGTGTCTTGCAATTGCGCATCCAACACGGTTCTGTCAGTGACGACAATCACTGAGTGAAATTGCTTGTTACCCTTTTGATCGTAAAGCGATGAAAGCTGATGAGCGACCCAGGCAATTGAGTTGGATTTACCCGAACCCGCGCTGTGTTGAATTAAATATTTTTGGCCTGCGCCTTCGGTTTTTGCAGCACTCAATAATTTTTTTACTACATCCCACTGGTGGTAACGCGGGAAAATCATGCTTTCTTTTTTGTATTTTCGGCCTTCCCAATCTTCTTTTTCTTCGATGTGTAAATGAACAAATCTGGCCAGAATATTTAAAATATTATCTGGCAGTAACACTTCATTCCATAAGTAATCGGTTGCATAGCGCGAAATATCCTCGGGGACATCATTACCTGCTGCGCCGTCTTTAGTGCCTTTATTAAACGGCAAAAAGTAAGTGTTGCTACCGGCCAGTTGTGTGGCCATGTAAACCTGATATTGGCTTACAGCAAAATGCACAATCGCACCGCGTTTAAACGTTAATAGCGGTTCTGGTTTTTTGGTGGTTGGGCAAATTGCAAAACGTGTGGTTTTGTATTGTTTAACAGCGCGGTCTACTGCTTGTTTGAATTCAGATTTCAATTCCAAAGTGGCAATGGGCAAACCATTTACGAACAACACCAAATCAATTCGCCATGCTTTGGCGCGCTTTTTGTCTGTGTCGCTCAGGGCTGAGCCGGTTTCTGCAAGTTCTTTTTCTGTTGTCCAAGGGCTATAAACAAGTTCTTGTACTAAACGTAATTTGTTTTGTTTGTAGCGAGCTAGAGTATCCGGGTTTAAATCATGCTCAGGTTTAAATTGGCACAGGTTAAAGCGCACATTGCGGTCTCGCAATTCATGGCGCAGCACACCAAGCGTGCCGTAGGTGCGGGCATCTTTATGAGTGGCGTTAGGGTCTGCTTTGTTGAGTTGTGTTGCTACTAATTCCAATAATTTTTGTTCAGCGTTATGCGGGTAAAGGGTCTTAAATTTTTGCCATTGCGCATCTTGTGTTTGCTGAATAAAACCAATCAGGTCTTCAGGATACAAAGCGAGTTCGCGATTATATTTTTCAGGCTGACCCAGCTGCCAGCCATTCGCCAGCATTTGCTTAATAATGTCATTTTGAAATACACGTTCGTTAGCTTGGTCGGACATGATGGTTCCTTTTTATTTATCGCTTTAAATTTATTTATCGCTTTTAAATTTTATGGCGTTAGGTTTGGAAAGTACCAGGGTTCTGCGTGTTCTGGAATTTCCCAGCGCAATGGCGACTTGCTGCTAGTTTCACTTAACAAGCCTTCACTTTTTAATTGGCTTAATATCCGGCGTGCGCTGCGTTCAGGCATTGCGCATAATTCCAATGCTTGGGCACGTTCAATTTCACCCTGCTGAAAAGCTGTATATAAAATTAAACTGGCTGTTGATTTTAATTGCGCACTAATACCTGCAACACGATCATCATTGCGTGCAGCTACATAGCTTTCGATGCGCTGACGCATTTTAGTCAATTCAAGTAATTCACTAATATAAGTGACTTGATCGATTGCAGTATCCAACATGTAATCGCAAAAATTCATTAATCCTTTTTCCGTTAACTGACCGCGACCATCATGGTCGCCTTGACGGGGCGCATCGGCATTCGCTAATAAACTTTTGTATTGATTAGATGATCGCGCCAAGCCTCGACTAACGCACCATGCGCCATAACTTTCCAGCCCTACTGCTTTCAATGCGGCGTCTGTAAATAAACGTCCCACTCTGCCGTTGCCATCAATAAACGGATGAATCCACGCAAAGCGATGATGCGCCGCCATAATCGCAATAATTTTGCGGTCGCCGCTGAATTTTTTAGGGTGATAGGTTTCGCAAAACTTTGCCATCAGTGGTGCAAGGTCTTCCGCTTCAGGCGGAATATGTTGCCCAACAATAACCGCACACGCACGCCATTCGCCAGGAACAACCTTATCAACTGCCTTGCCTTGATCATCTTTAATCACCCACAAACTTTCAGGTATGCGCTGATAAAATTCGCGATGTAATTGGCAAATAAAGTCAGGTGTAAACAGCCTATCCAAATCCGGTTTTTGTGCAATCAACCACTCTTGCACTTGCATGTGCGCTAGCGACTCTTGTTGCAAATCACGTTTGGCCGGATCGCCACTGTAGTTGCCGCGTTGTGCAGCGCGAATTTCATGAGGACG